>CAXBKC010000098.1:0-10108 GCA_963975615.1 uncultured Oleiphilus sp. | reverse complement strand
TACTCGTATTCACTGTGAAAATAAGGCTTTATTTGAGCAAGTGTGTCGTGACCTGAGTATTGAGTTTAATAGTGTTGCCGAAGTTGAAACTGAAGAGTGGGCGCATGCTCTAGTTCGTTCCGGGTTGGGATTATGCTTCGTACCTTTGCCAGCCAACTTTATCGATCCTGAATTTGAAGTAAGAAGCCTTTCGGATTTATTGCCTCAAACTCTTCCTGAAAGAGTGGTTGGCTTAAGTGTGAGATTGAATAGTCAAGAAAAGGTAAAGAGTCTACTTCCATTCTTATTGCGCGAAGTAGACGCTTAACTCAGCACTATTTCTGTATCAAGAAATTGGCTTATCTATAGAAAGGCTCTAGTTTCTGTGCTTTCAATTTTGATTGCTTCGTTTCTGTAGAATTAGAGTCTGCCGCTATAGACGATAGATTCTTTTCTCTGAACTCTTTAATACAAGCTATCAACATGTTCTTATCAAAGGAGATCGATTGATCTTTCGAGTAGGAAGAGGCCTCATAGCGGGATAAAAGCTCATAAATAGCTGGGGCTATAAACTTAATATCTTGGAGGCTGTTAATGCTATTTGTGGCACTGATTTCTAATTGGTAATGACTTAACCAACTGAGTATTTTTTGTGTGATTCTCTTATCGTCACTTCTAAGCGCTTTGATTGCCGCATTGTATTTTTCTTTTTCACTTGTTTCTTCTGGCTGTTTTGGCAGAGGAATGGCGTTTAATTTCGCTTTCAGCACTGAATTCTGCTTGAAGAAGTAGGTAACTGTTATTATCCATAATATTAACATTACGCCAGCAATCGTTTGCCATAGATGGTTTTTGTCGCCATCAACAGAGCTTGCTACGACTGACTCGTCGATAAGCTTATCGTCAGCATTATTTTGACTGTTCTCACCCTGAGTCGCCGGTTTAGTCTGTAAAGCAATATTAGCTTGAGCTGGTTTATTTACTTGTACTGGAAGTTGAGGGTTTACGGCTATCTTTAAGGTGCGGGCTGGAATGACGGCAACGCGTTCAATATCATTTACGGTATCCCACCATGGAATACGTATTTCATCTAATGCAACTTCTCCATCCATGATAGCAACGATCGCGAAGGAGTCGGTACGTTTAGATTGCGCGCCAGACTCGTGTTGAACAGATTCAGTTACAGGTTTATCGATATAAAGTTTATATAAAGGGCTCTCGGCCATGGTTATGGGCGGAAGGCCAGAACCCAAAAGCCCTAATGCAGATAGTTCAATTTTACGCGTAATTGAATCTCCCACCTTTAAATTATCAATATCACCTTGCCAGTTTCCATTTAAAAATAGGCTGGTAGCCGGCAGCCAATTTTTTCCACTAAATGATGCTGCAGGTGGCTTGATTGTTAGTTCAACCGGGTCGGATATGTCCTTCAAGCGTGTGCGCCTTCCTTGTTTTAAAGACGTGCCCTGAAATGTTTGTTCATTAATTGTTAAAGAACCGCTTTTTTGGGGGAAGATAAGGTATTGGCGTTCGACAACTTCGTAACGTTGATTAAATGCCATTCGATAATATTTTTTTTGTTCGCCAAAGGGTTCGATGATGGCATCGGTAGATGATGGCTCACTAAGTTCACCATTAATAAGACCTTGTGTATAAAGTCTTAAGGTATAAATGATTTGCTCTTGCACGTAAGCCGTTTTTTTATCTGTTTCGACTTCAAGAAATAAAGCCGGCGGCTCTGACGCATTTTTAGGGGCTCTGCCTTCAACGACAGTGACTTGAATAGGTTTAGTTTCTGCTCCTTTGTACTTAGCCGGAGGGATTTCAAGTACACCTGAGTTTTTAGGGGCGAGCGTATAACGCCAGAGTACTTGCGCCTTACTTTCACCATTTATAGATTGCATATTATAGCTTTGCTGGGTATCGAGAATATCGAAATCTTTTTCTAGGCCATCTATTTCAGGAGTTTCACTTTGCCCTAAGCCAAAGTTCATTAAACCGCCGAAGCTGAAATCTACATCAACCTGGCCTTGAATGGTGAGGTTTAGGGTATCCATTTCATAAATCTTACTTCTGTCTACCGTTGCATTGAGCTGTGTTTCAGCAAAAATAGATGAACTAAACAAGCTTAAAAATGTAAGTAGTATTAGCTGTATCGCAGTATTTTTTACCATATTGGGTCACCTTCTTGCCTTACATTATTTTGTTTTCTGGCTCTATCTTGTGCTTGCTGTTCAAATTTTCGTCTCAATAATGCACCAGGGTCATCGGGAACTCTGCGCATCCATTGTTCATAAGACTGTTTTTCTTCGTCACTCAAGGCTTCTCTTGTCTCGGCTTGCTTTAGAGCCTCTTCTTCTAGCTTATCTTTAGATTCTTGTTCTTGCGCCTGCTGTTCTTCACTTTTCAGTTGCTCGTCGTTCTGTTGTTGGTCATCACTTTGTTGTTGCTCGTCACTTTGCTGTTGCTCGTCACTTTGCTGTTGCTCATCACTTTGCTGTTGCTCGTCACTTTGCTGTTGCTCGTCACTTTGCTGTTGCTCGTCACTTTGCTGTTGGTCATCACTTTTCTGTTGCTCATCACTTTGTTGTTGATCGTTACTCTGTTGCCGATCTTGCTCTTGCTGCTCAAGTAACTTTTCAACGATGGCTTTGTTATAAAGGCTATCTTCATGTTTTGGGTCGATGGCTAAAGCCTGATTGTACTTTTCGATGGCTTCAGGGAACTTCTGCTGCATAGCGAGTGAGTTTGCGAGGTTATAAAGGCTATTTAAATCAGAGTCTTGTTCGTAGAGCTTTTCTGCCTTCTCATATTGACCCGATTTATAGTTTGAAAATGCCTTATGCTTTGATGATTCAAATACTTCAGAGGCTTTTTCAATATCACCTTGTTCGAGAAGTCTTGTGGCTTGCTGATCCTTCGTTTGCCATAAGTCTTGCCACTCGAAGGCATAGCTTTTCTCAGTTGGAAAAATGACGCAAACTAATAATGCCAAGAGAATGTTTCTCCTGTGAGCAAACAGAGCAAGCGGTAGAATCAATAATAAAAGGATAAAGCCCATATCTTCCCATGTATCAAAGAAGCGTTGCTTGTCCTCAGGATTATCTGTTGATGAGTTTGAGGGATTACTAGTACTAAGCAAATTTATGCTTTTTAAATCACTATCATCAAGCGTTATGGCTCTTGAAATTCCACCTGCCTCGCTGGCTAATTCTTTTAAAGCGCCAAAGTCAGTTTTAGGTAAGATAACTTGGCCTTTATCTTTTAGATAACCTTGCCCTGGAATAGCTATCGGGCCACCTTCACTAGTGCCTATTGCTAGAATAGATAAGGGAATGCGAGTAGGGTAATCATTTAAACTACTTAGAATAGACTTGCTCTGGTCAGTTTCTACGCCATCTGAAAACATAACAATCTGTGGGTTTTGACTATTTGCCTGTGAAAATAAATCTATAGCGAGTTTAACTGCCTTGTCGGGCCGACTGCCTATTACCGGCATGATAAAAGGATCAAGTGCTTTCATATTGGCAAGTATGGTTTGTATGTCATCAGTAAGAGGTGTTACGACATGTGCATCTCCAGAAAATGCGATTAATGCGGTATTACCTTCCTTCCTATAGCTAAGTAAGTCTTGAAGTTTTTGTTTGGCTTTGGTTAATCTATCTGGAGTAACATCTGTTGCCAGCATAGACAAAGAAAGATCTAAAATTATCACAATATCATCACCAGTTTGAATAACTGGCGTTGGTTTCTGCTTCCAGCTTGGCCCGGCTAAAGAAATCAAAACTAAACTAAGCAAAACGCAAATAAGGATAGTGGGTTGACTATTGCTCTGATTACTTTGTTTTGGGGTGAGGTGTTTGAGCAGTTCTGGCTGAATAACTTTACTCCAGTCATTATTCATAACACTGGCTTTGCGTGAAAAGAACCACAGAAACGGGATGATTATTAATCCGATCATCCATAAGGGTCTGATAAAATGAAACTGGCTTAATAGGTCTGACATATTCATCTAATCTCGCTGTTCTTTCTGTTCAAGCCGTTTACTAGCGTTGAATAAAGAGATGACTTCTGTAATATTTTATGTAGGAACAGAGCTAAGTAAATCAAGGTTGCACAAGCCAAAAACCAAAAATATAAAGCTTTGCTAGGTCGGTATGTTTTCTTATCTAGCTCTATTGGTTCTAGCTGATTGATCTGCTCATAAATATCTTGTAAAGATGCGGTGTCTCTTGCTCTGAAATATTGCCCTTCGGTTGTTAACGCAATTTCCGTTAGCATTTTTTCATCCAGATCGGCCGATGGGTTGACACGTTGGGTCATAAATAAGGTGCGTTTGATCATTTCATCCGCGCCAATACCAATGGTATATATTTTTATCTTTTCTTGGGCGGCTAGCTGGGCTGCTTTTTCGGGTGGAATTTCACCTGCAGTGTTTGCGCCATCACTCATAAGTATCAATACTCGGCTGTTTTCTGGCCGATTTCGTAAGCGTTTTACACCTAAAGCGATGGCGTCACCAATCGCTGTTGCTTGACCTGCCATACCTAAATAAGCTTCTTCTAACAAGGTATGTACGGTTGTCGTATCAAATGTAAGCGGTGCCTGAATATAAGGTTGGGAGCCAAATAGTATTAGCCCTACGCGATCTCCCTTACGCTCATCAATAAAAGAAGAAACCACATCTTTTACCACATCTAATCGTGTAACTCGTTGATTGTTCAGAGTTAAGTCTTGTTCTTTCATACTGGGTGATATATCTATGGCGAGCATTAAATCTCTGCCATTTAGTGGGACTTCTACTGCGGCACCGAAATAAGTTGGGCGGGATAATGCAGTAACAAGTAATACCCAGCAGATAGCTAGGAGTATAAGTTTCCAAGTATGAATTTTTTCTTTAGCGCTACCAGTTTCAAGGCCTAATGATTTGAATGTGTAGAATAAAGGTAGTTTTGGCGCGCTGATTGTCGTGTCGACATTCGATGCTTTTTGTTTGATTAGCCATGGCAGCGGCAATAACAAAAAAGCTAATGGCCACACAAATGTAAAAGGAATAAGATTTAAAAAGTTTTCCATGATTACCCTAATTGCTTAATCCAATGTGATATGCGTTCTAATGCTGCACTATCTAGTTTGCCGGTTTGGCGTGCATATATATCTTTGCTTAAAATACTAATTTCTTGGTCGTGAAGTATGCTTGAATCCTTGTAATGAATGCTTTTTAAGGCTTTAGCCCAATCTGATTCGCAAAGATGCATATAATCACGATTATTTTTTGCGCTTGAAAATGCTTGTTTTAGTAAGCGGTTTATAGCTAATAAATTACCTGAAGAAGGCTCTTGCATATAGTTTGAACTTAGCTGCCTAAATGATTTAAGCGCCTGCCTTTTCCAAGTGCTTTTTAGGCGATTTCTGAGTATTAAATATGACAGACTTGCTATACAAACGATGGCTAAAATTATAACTAGCCACCAACCGATAGCTAAAGGCCATGCCGAAATAGGTTCTGGCGCATGAATATCTTTTAATTGCGAAAGCAAAGTACTTGGATCCAAAATCCCAACCTCAATTTGTCTAAGTCTTTAACGTTGCAAGGAAAATAATAGGTTTTGTATAGAGTTTATTGCAGGGAACTCTGTACTTAATTCTATTAGGGGCGCATTTAACCTTGTACAAATTCTTTTTAGCTCATGTTGTCTTTTCTGAACAAGGTCAGAAAAGTTACGCTTTAGACTGTCTTTGCTAGTATCTATTACCAGTGTTTCAGTCCCATCTGATACAGGATAAATACCGTTTACAGGTAATTGGTACTCCAATGGGTCAAAGGTATGCACCATAAGAAGCTCATTATGCTTAGCTAACTTTGCAAGCAGTTTTTCGCTATGTGAACTGAGCTTGGAAAAATCACTGATAATCACGATAAGGGTGCCAGGTTTAGAGAGTCTGATACATTCAGTTAAAACATCATCAATACTAAAATCTTTCTCTGGTGAAGGCATATCGATGGATAAGGCCTGATTAAAGTCCTTAATTAAATTCAGAAAGCGCATAACGCTCTTTCGGTTACGAGCAGGTTTCATTTCATGATGGCCGTGATCTGAAAATACAATGCCGCCGACTCTGTCATTATGCTGTAAGGCTGTCCATGCGAATAATGCGGCTGCTTCAGCCGCTCTTACTGATTTAAAACTGTGTTGGCTGCCAAAAAACTGAGACTGGCTTTGATCACATAAAATAAGCAGAGGGCGCTCACGCTCTTCGTTAAATAATTTCGTATGTGGTGTTTGTCGTCTGGCTGTTACCCGCCAATCTATGCTTCTGACATCATCGCCGGGCTGGTAAACACGCACTTCTGAAAACTCCATGCCGCGCCCCCTAAATTTTGAGAGATGCGCGCCACTTTGAGGGCGTGAGATTTTCTTAGTTTTGGGGAGTTTGATTGATTGAACTGTCCATCTAAGATCCATCAGTTGTTTAAGGCTGCAATAAATCCTGCCATCGTCAGAGGAAGGCTGTGAATCAGATGCTTTAGCAAAGGGATTAAATGGCTTTAACATGTTATGCAACAGGAACGCGATGAATTAACTCGTTAATCACTTGGTCAGGAACGATACCTTCAGCTTCAGCTTCAAAGCTGATGAGTATGCGATGCCTATAAACGTCATGCAAAACAGCACGAACATCATCAGGGCTAACATAGTCTTTACCGTTGAGCCAAGCATGCGCTCTTGAACATCTATCCAGTGCTATGGTGGCGCGAGGACTAGCGCCATAATCAATCCAGCGGGCTAAATCGTCACCGTATTTCTTAGCTTGTCTTGTCGCCATAGTAAGTTGAACAATGTATTCCTCTACGGCGTCACTCATATGTATTTCTGAAACTTCGTTTCTAGCTTGAAAGATATCGTGTTGCGATAGCTTAAGTAGTTGTGGTTTCTGGTGTTCAGCTTCGGCTTTTTGTTCTTTTCTAGCTAATTTGAGAATAGCTAATTCTGATTCTGTATCTGGGTAGTCAATTTTGACATGCATTAAAAAGCGATCAAGTTGAGCTTCTGGTAAAGGGTAAGTTCCTTCTTGTTCAATTGGATTCTGCGTAGCCATGACCAAAAATAAATCATCAAGTTTGAATGTCTCTTTTCCAACGCTGACTTGTCTTTCGGCCATCGCTTCCAGCAGCGCAGACTGTACTTTTGCCGGCGCTCTATTAATTTCATCTGCCAGTATTAAGTTATGAAAGATAGGCCCTTTTTGAAATTGGAATTGACCATCTTCTACACGATAAATTTCAGTACCCGTAACATCTGATGGTAATAAGTCGGGTGTGAACTGGATGCGTTGAAAATCACCTTCTATACGATCAGATAATTCTTTAATTGCCTTAGTTTTTGCAAGGCCGGGCGCACCTTCGACTAAAAGATGACCATCAGCCAACAGTGCAATTAATAAACGATCTACTAAGTGAGACTGACCAATAATCGTCTGACTTAAAGATTGTTTGAGGTTATTAAATGCTTTACTAGAATCCATTGCCGAAACCTTCTTGAATAATGTCTAAAACTGGGTGGATAAAACTAATAGATTCGGGCTTAAGAAGCAATTTCCATACGATGAACTATTCTTAATTTATCTGGCGCTTGTAAAGCTTTAGTTTCAATGAATTCAAGCTAGCCTTAACTGAAGGCACTTAAAGTTTCTATCTGCAAATTTAACTCGAGATAATAATATGAAAGTAGTGGATACGCGCAGCAAGTCACAATTTATTCAATCAATTAAAACTGTTATTAAAGAAAAACTTCCTGAAACTGAAGCTAAAGACTTAGTTGCCTTTGCAGATGAATTCTTCTTAAGCTCTTTTGTTGGTGAGTTCGAAGGCCGAAGGACTGCTGATATTTTAGGCTTATTGGTTTCAGCTAGAAAATTCATACAACACTATGATGGGAAAGAAGCCAAAGTTGTGGTCTTTGATCCTAGCCTTGAAGAGCATGGTTGGCAGTCGTCTCATACTACTTTGATGGTTATGCAGCACAATATGCCATTTATAGTTGATTCAATTCGAATGACTTTGGCTAATAGGGAAATTAAAACGCATACCATTCAATATGCGAGTTTTCATACTGATAGGGATAGCAAAGGGAAGATAACTGCTTTTAAAACTCAAAAACATAAGGCGCGAGATGTTTCTTCAGGGGAAGGTTTAGTCTTTATTGAGCTTGATCGACATAATGATGACGCTGCAAAAGATGCCTTAAAGGAATGTATCACTTCTGTATTAGATGATGTAGCTATTACCGTTGCTGATTATCCGGCTATGCAGGATAAAATACAGCAGGTAAAAAAAGAAATTCAAGTTTTGAAAAAACTAAAAACAAACGGCTTTGAGGATAATGAAATTTCAGAGACTTTAGAGTTCCTGGAATGGATGTCTAAAGATCATTTTGCTTTTTTAGGCTTTGTAGATCTTGAAATAAAGGAAGCGAAAAAAATACACAGTATGCTGGCCGTTAAAGGTAGTGAGCTCGGTTTATTAAAATCAAATCCAGACCAAATTGTGCCGATCGATTTCAGTAAACTAACGACCAAAACAAAAAATGCCATCCTAAATAAACAGTTAATTAACTTTGCTAAAGCACCCACTAAGTCGACTGTCCATAGGCCAGCGTACCCTGATTGTATCGCCATTAAACGCCTTAATGAAAAAGGTGAGATTATTGGCGAACATTGTTTTTACGGGCTTTACACTGCTAGAGCGTATAGACAGAATCTGAATGAAATCCCTATATTAAAATCTAAAGCTGAATATGTAATTGAAAGGTCAGAATTAAATGTTAACGATTATAGGGGGAAAGAACTTGTTCAGTTATTGAGTGTATATCCGCGAGATGAATTATTCCAAATTGATAAAAACATGCTCTTTGAAAACTTGATGGGCACCCTGTTCGTTCAGGAAAGACGATTATCTAGATTGTTCATGCGTGAAGATACCTTTGGTCGATTTGTTACGTGTTTAGTTTATGTGCCAAGAGATATTTATAACACGGTTATACGCATTAAGATTCAGACTATTTTAATGGATCATTTTCATGGCCAAGATGTTGAGTTTAATACCTTTATTTCAGAATCCGTTCTCGCTAGGACACAAATTACAATAAAATTAGACCCTGAAGATAAGCAAAGTTTTAACATAAAAGAGCTTGAAGAAAAGATTATTGCGGTGACCCAATCTTGGGAAGATGATTTAGAAGCCTCATTATACGAAAGCTATGGTGAAGACGTTGCCAATATCTATATTAATAAATATAGAAGCGCTTTTTCTTCTAGCTATCGAGAAGAGTTTTCATCTAGAAGAGCAGCGATTGATATTGAACATATAGAAAATGTTTCTAATGGACAGCACTTAGGTATGAGCTTTTATCGTGCCTTGGATGAAACTGAAGAGTTTGTCCATTTCAAGTTGTTTCATGCCGAGCAGCCAGTGACCTTGTCTGATGTGATGCCGATTTTTGAAAATATGGGTTTTAGAGTAATTGGAGAGCACCCGTATGAGTGCATCGACAGGGAAGGGCGAACCGTATGGATTCATGACTTTACCTTAACTGCTAGTTCTAATCAGATTATTGATATTAATAAAATACGTAAAAGTTTTGAATCGCTTTTCCTCAAAGTATGGGAAGGCAATGCAGAAAACGATTCTTTTAACCGTTTAGTCATTTCTTCGTATATGAATTGGCGCCAGATAGCGGTGCTTCGTTCTTATGCTAGATATATGCGCCAAGTGCGGGTAAGTAATTCCCAGAGATTTATTGCGAACACGGTTGTTTCAAATACCCATATCTCTAAGTTATTAATTGAACTATTCGAATCTCGTTTCAATCCGACCTTGAAGTCACCATTAGCAAAAACAAGTTGTGAAAAAATAGAAGCTGATTTTTTATCAGCCTTAGATGATGTCCAGAACTTATCAGAGGATAAGATCTTAAGACTATATTTGGATCTTATCAAAGCAACAATGCGTACTAATTTTTACCAAAATAATGACGATGGTGAGTACCGTTACGATATCGCATTTAAATTTCACCCTCGCCTAATTCCTAATGTCCCCATGCCTGTTCCTAAGTACGAGATATTTATC
>CAXBKC010000097.1:0-10118 GCA_963975615.1 uncultured Oleiphilus sp. | reverse complement strand
AGAAACGCCATGAAGATGTAGATAATGTGGCATTAGTGTCTGGGGGGGTAAGTGAGTTAGGGGCAGATTCTTTACAATTAAATGTAGAGTGGAAAGGCGCGTTTAATATAGGCAGTCATGCCTTTGTCAGTAAAATTGACTTTACTCGAATGTATTTAGATACAGACGAAGAAAGTGTCAATATTGCTCAGCTTGGCGGGTTTCTTAATTTATCTGGCTACAACGCACGGGCATTAACCGGGCCGCATAAATTATTTGGCGCTTTAATTTATCAATATAATTTGCGTGGTGGCATGTTTAAAAAGACCCAGTTGCCTTTTTACTTAGGTGTGAGCGCGGAAGCGGGTAATGTTTGGTCTCAAGAAAGAGAAATAGACCTTGGTGATCTTATCTTTGCTGGCAGCTTATATTTAGGGACAAATACCTTAGCTGGGCCAGTGGCATTGGGTTATGGCTTTAGTGAAGATGGGGAGAAATCAGTTTACTTCTATCTAGGCTACAAACTTTAATGGATCTATATGTTATTGAAACTTGGCTCTGGCAAGGCTAGAGCCAAGTTCTAAGTTAACGCAATTCTTTAAAAAGCAAAACTATCTTCACTCATCTGCATTAATGACTTAGGCTTTTTGACCATGGTATGGGCATGGGTTTTAGTTCTAGGGAGAATACGCTCAAAGTAAAATTCAGCAGTTTGAATTTTAGCTTGATAGAAAGCTAAATCACCTTCGCCTAGTTCAATTTTCTCATAGGCTGTTTGCGCCATTTTTGCCCACATATATGCCATCACGATATAGCCTGAATACATCACATAATCGACCGATGCTGAACCGACATAGTCACGATCTTTTGATGCGCCACCCATAATTCGGAAGGTCAGCACTTGCCATTCAGTAATCAGTTTAAATAAAGGCCAGATGAATTGATTCATGGCTTTTTTATGTGGGTTTCGAGAGACAAGGCCAAAGTCTTTACAGAACTTAAAGATTTCTTTGGTGATTAAAGTCAGGTTAGAACCCTTGCTGAGCATGATTTTTCGACCCAGTAAATCTAAAGCCTGAATACCTGTTGTGCCTTCATAAAGAGTAGAAATACGCGTGTCGCGAGCAATCTGTTCCATGCCCCATTCTTTAATAAAACCATGGCCACCAAAAACTTGCATACCTAAGCTGGCAGACTCACAGCCAATCTCGGTTAAAAAAGCTTTCAGAATAGGTGTTAACATGCCGAGTTTGTCGTCAGCAGCCTGTCTTTCTTTTTCTGTATCTGCAAGCATGGCAAGGTCGCCAAACTTAGCCGCATAATAAAGCATGGCACGTCCGCCTTCAGCAAAGGCTTTTTGGGTCAAGAGCATACGACGAACATCAGGGTGAACAATTAATGCATCAGCTACTTTTTCAGGGGATTGAGCACCCTTTAAAGAACGCATGGACAAACGTTCTTTGGCATAAGGTAGTGAACCTTGATAAGACAATTCACATGCCGCCAAGCCTTGTATAGAAATACCGATACGTGCCGTATTCATAAAGGTGAACATACACTCAAGGCCTTTATTTTCTGGGCCAAGTAAGTGACCTGTAGCACCATCAAAGTTAATAACAGCGGTAGAGGAAGCACGGATACCCATTTTGTGTTCGATTGAGCCGCAAGTCACATCGTTGCTTTCACCGACTGAATGATCTTCGTTTACTTTGTTTTTAGGTACGATGAATAAAGAAATGCCCCGGGTGCCTTCTGGTGCATTAGGTAAGCGAGCTAAGACAATGTGCACAATATTTTCTGTTAGATCATGCTCACCTGCCGAGATGAAAATCTTAGTACCTGTGATCGAAAAAGAGCCATCTGCATTCGCTTCAGCTTTGGTTTTTACCTGACCTAAATCAGTGCCGCACTGAGGTTCCGTTAAGCACATTGTGCCTGACCAAGTACCTTCTGTTAGTTTGCTTAAATATATCTCTTTTTGTTCGTCTGTCGCATGAAGTACGAGCGTGTTCATAGCGCCCAAACTTAAACCCGGATACATACTCCAAGCCCAGTTAGCGGTACCAATCATCTCTGACTTAATGACACCTAAAGATAAGGGCATGCCTTGACCACCATATTCAATAGGATGAGACAGGCCTTGCCAGCCACCCTCTATATATTGTTGATAGGCTTCTTTAAAGCCTTTAGGTGTGGTGACCTTGCCATTTTCAAAGTGGCAGCCTTCCTCGTCGCCAGACTGATAAAGAGGTGACAGTACATTTTCACAAAACTTCGCACATTCGCTCATAATGGCATCAACCAAGTCTGGGCTGGCTTCTTTGCCCGCTTCAAATGATTGATAGTGAGTTTGGATATCAAGTACATCATTTAGTAGGAAGTCGATATCTTTTTGTGGGGCTTTGTAAGTAAGCATAAAGCGCTTAACCTCGTCATTTAATGTGAGTAAAATATGAAGTGGAATTTAAGTTTACATTTGTGCGCCGATACTCTGCTTATTTTTTAATCTTGTCAATATGCCAATGTAGGTGAGAAAAATTGCTTACGGGTAAACAAGTGCCATTAATTTCAGAAACTTCTCAAGGTTTTAAAGGATGGGTTTTTTGATCGTTTTTTTAATCTGAAAAGGTAATATAAGTTTGTGAACACTTATGGAATTAGAATATGAAATTAGACATATCGATAAATGATCAAATTGAAGAAATAGAAGTTATTCATTTATATCGCCTCAATCACTGGTCTTCTGCAGATAAGCCAGAGCTGCTTATGCAAGCTCTAAGGCATTCGCATAGCCTCGTTACAGCACGCATAGAAGGGCAGCTTGTGGGAATAGGCAATGCTATATCGGATGGTTGTTTAGTAGTGTACTTCCCACATATGCTGGTTCATCCTGAGTTTCAACGACAAGGTGTTGGCCGCCAGATGATGCAAGCTTTGCAAAAAGTGTATGCAGGCTTTCATCAACAAATGCTTACGGCAGATAATGAAGCGCTATCGTTTTATGAATCATTAGGTTTTGAGCGAGCAGGTAAGACTGAACCCATGTGGATCTATGCAGGCAATGAGCATTAAGGTTTATTCAGTGTAAATATCCTGTATTCGTTTTTATTTAAGTTCTTGTTCTAGATAATCGATCAACATTCGAATCTTGGGAGAAAGATGTCGATTATTAGGGTAGAGGGCCCAAATACCTTCATCCGGTGCGCGGTTTTGTTCTAACAGTGGTGTAAGTTTGCCTTGCTCAATATAAGGCAGTACATAGTAACCTGGAAGTTGGACAATGCCGATACCCTTAAGTGCTGCGTCAACGAGTGAGGGGCCACTATTACAGCTCATATTACCTTTGATTCGGACGTTATGAACTTTATTGTTTTCCTGAAAATGCCAGTAATCTAATGTGCCTTTTAGGCAGTTGTGATGGTCAAGTTCTGATATGGAATGGGGTTCGCCAAACTTGGCTATATATTCAGGTGATGCACACACATGCTGAGAGCGTGAGGCGAGCCGCTTTGCCATCATGGTCGAATCATCCAGATTTCCCAAGCGAATTGCCAGATCGAAACCCTCATCGATTAAATTGACTACTTGATTTGTTAAGTGCAAGCGTACCTCTAGTTCTGGATATTTCGCGACAAAATTATTGACCAAGGGGGCGATTGATCTTTCCCCGTAGGTGGTTGGTGCTGTGATGTGTAGCCTTCCAGTTGGCTTATTTTGTAAATTACTAATCGCACGTTCAGCTTCTTCAAGACCGTCCAATACCTGTCTGCAATGTTGATAATAAATTTTACCGACTTCCGTGATAGAGACCTTACGTGTGGTGCGATAAAACAACTTGGTACTCAGTCGGGTCTCTAGCATACTGACCTGCCTGCTGACTTGGGCAGTTGATATACCTAGTCGCTTTGCGGCGGCGGTAAAACTTTCTGCTTCCGTGACAGCAACAAATTCATTTACACCTTCCCAGTTGAACATAAGACCCTCTGTGTGATGCTGCTCGTATTACGGCTAAATTTATATATAGGTTTATCTTATTGTATTGTTACTGATGAGTAAAAGTAATTTACAGTTTAGGGGGATTATCATCCTCTTAGATATAGATAGACTAAGAGCTATAGAAATGTAGGGTAATAAAACCGTATCTTCTAATATAACAAACAGAGGAATTTGCATGACAGCACAAATAATTAAATCAAAAGCCGCCGTTGCGTGGGCTGTAGGTCAGCCGTTATCCATGGAGATAGTGGATGTAATGCCACCTCAAAAAGGTGAAGTTCGCGTTAAAATAATTGCGACGGGTGTCTGCCATACCGATGCTTTTACCTTATCTGGTGATGATCCGGAAGGTATCTTTCCTTGTATTCTTGGTCACGAAGGCGGTGGCATTGTTGAATCTATCGGCGAAGGCGTGACCAGTGTAAAAGTCGGTGACCACGTTATTCCGCTTTACACACCAGAATGTGGTGAGTGTAAATTCTGTAAGTCGGGCAAAACTAACTTGTGCCAAAAGATTCGAGAAACTCAAGGTAAAGGTTTAATGCCAGATGGCACTACTCGTTTCTCTAAAGATGGTCAGCCGATTTATCACTATATGGGTTGTTCGACCTTTTCTGAATACACGGTTTTACCAGAAATTTCCTTAGCAAAAGTGAACCCCAAAGCGCCTCTAGAAGAAGTGTGTTTGTTGGGTTGTGGTGTGACTACCGGCATGGGCGCAGTGATGAATACTGCGAAAGTTGAAGAGGGTGCTACTGTGGCTATCTTCGGTTTAGGCGGTATTGGTTTGTCCGCTATTATCGGTGCCACGATGGCGAAAGCGAGTCGAATCATCGCTATCGACATCAATGAAAGCAAGTTCGAATTAGCACGTAAATTAGGTGCAACCGATTGTATTAACCCGAAAAATTATGACAAGCCGATCCAAGACGTGATTGTTGAGTTAACCGATGGTGGTGTTGATTACTCCTTCGAATGTATTGGTAATGTCAACGTCATGCGATCGGCACTCGAATGTTGCCATAAAGGTTGGGGTGAATCTGTAGTTATTGGTGTTGCTGGTGCAGGCCAAGAAATTTCTACACGTCCATTCCAGTTAGTGACCGGTCGAGTCTGGCGCGGAACTGCTTTCGGTGGCGTAAAAGGCCGTTCAGAATTACCTGAATATGTAGAGCGTTACCTAGCGGGTGAGTTCAAGCTAGACGACTTTATTACCCATACCATGGGGCTTGAAAAAGTAAACGAAGCCTTCGACTTAATGCACGAAGGCAAAAGTATTCGCAGCGTCATTCACTTCGATAAGTAATTTTAATGATTTGTAGTGCTTAACTCTCCGTCATTCTGACCGAAGAACACACCGGAATGGCGAGAGCATCTATTTAAGGATCTCGATATGAGTATTGAAAATCTGAGTCGTAATAAGAGTTTTGGTGGTTGGCACAAACAGTATAGCCATCATTCAGAATCGTTGAACTGTGCGATGCGCTTTGCTATTTATCTGCCACCAGAAGCATCGGATGATAATAAGGTTCCAGTGCTGTATTGGTTGTCAGGGCTGACATGTACGGATGAAAACTTTATGCAGAAAGCGGGCGCACATCGTATCGCGGCTGAGCTAGGTGTTGCTATTGTCGCTCCTGATACTAGTCCTCGCGGTGAGGGCGTAGCAGATGATGAAGCTTATGATCTTGGGCAAGGCGCTGGTTTCTATGTGAATGCCACCCAAGCCCCTTGGAATAAACACTATCAGATGTACGATTATGTCGTGAGTGAGCTGCCGGCCTTGATAGAGTCGAGGTTCCCTGTTTCCGACAAACGTGCCATTTCAGGACACTCGATGGGTGGGCTTGGTGCACTGAACATTGCGTTACGTAACTCTGATCGTTACCTATCAGTCTCTGCTTTTAGTCCTATCAGTAATCCAACAAAGTGTCCTTGGGGTCAAAAAGCCTTTACTGCTTATTTGGGGAAAGACATCAGTACATGGCGTAATTACGACGCAAGTATTCTGATGCAAGAAGCGGTACCTGCATTGGTAGATCAGGGTGAGGGCGATAATTTTCTGTCTGAACAGTTAAAACCAGAAGTGCTCGAAGCCGCAGCAAAGACCAATGATTACCCGCTAGAGCTTCGACGTCATGATGGCTATGATCATAGTTACTATTTTATCGCGAGCTTTATTGAAGACCATTTACGCTTTCATGCAGCATACTTAAACAAGTAAAAAATATGAGACCTTTACAAACCTAGTGGCTATATAAAGGTCTCCATATAAGTATTACCTACATTTTGGCAATTAAAGAGGTAGGCAATACTTTTATAAATGAGCCAAGTAAAGACCAAGGCCATTTCGGAACAGTCGAGCTATGTACTTTAGCTTCGATCAGATTGGCAAATATTTTAGCCCCTTCTTCAACACTAATCACAAAAGGTCGGTTTTTCAAATCACGATTGATAGCCGTATCAATGAAACCGGGATAAAGCACGGTCACATCAATATTATCTTTCAATGTTTCCGCCCGAATGCCTTCCATAAAGGTTGCTAAGGCCGCTTTCGATGCTGAATAGGCCGCGTTATTTGGTAGCCCTCTAAAAGCGGCAACTGAAGATGTTCCCACCAAGTGGCCATGACCTTGTGCTTTAAATATTCTGAGAGCTTCAGATAAAGTAACAATCGCGCCATTCACATTGGTATTAATCACTTCTATGTGTTGCTGCCAAGGTGCCTTACCCACTTTGCCAGCTCTAGCAATACCGGCATTAGCTAAGACGATATCAATCGTACCCAATTTGGCATGTAGTTGATCTAAGCAGGGGCCAATATCTTCATAATTAGACACATCCAAAGCAGCCACTTCCACCTTACAGCTCGGGTAGGTTTTGACTATTTCGGCTTTGATTTCTTCTAGTAAGTTTAAGCGTCTTGCAGTTAAACCAAGTTGATAGCCACGCTTTGCCATTTCAAATGCAAGATATTTACCTATACCATCACTGGCACCGGTAATAATGATTGAGCCTTTTGACATATTAGATCCTCTTTTTGAAACTATTAGCTGGTTATTTTTTGTTCGATTTAAACTTATGCACCAAGGGCTCAATTAAAGAAACGACTAAAAGAGCACATGCACCGACAATTAAGCCAATGACTCCCTGCCATAGAATAGAAGCCATAGATGATGTCAGTGATTGGAGCCAACCAGCCGCTATGTTGTGATGAATCATATCCAGAACGCCATGGTCAATATCATGCAGCACTTGAATCGCATGGAACCAAATTCCCCCACCGACTAAAAACATCGCAACAGTGCCAAAAAATGATAAAGCTTTCATCAGTTGAGGTGCGAACCATAAAAGAGCTTGGCCGAAGTGGTCTGCCCACGCCTTACCTAATGTTTTTAAGTAAAGCCCTATATCATCTATTTTTACAATCAGCGCCACGATGCCATAAACGGCAAGGGTGATACCGATAGCCACAAGACTAAGAGAAATACACTGCTTTAATACTGAGTATTCGCGCATAACTTCAAGTGAAATAACAATAATTTCTGCTGAAAGAATAAAGTCGGTACGTATTGCCCCTTTAATTTTCTTAGCCTCAAAAGCAAGTAGCTGCTCTTCACTCATCGCTTGGCGGCGCTCTTCTTTACGTTTAGTTTCTTCTGGTGGATGAAAGAAAATACCCCAAATCTTCTCCATCCCTTCAAAACAAAGATAAGCTCCACCCGCCATCAGCAAAGGCGTGATTAACCAAGGAATAAAGAAACTAATAAGAAGGGCGATGGGCACTAAAATAGCTTTGTTGATAAGCGAGCCCTTGGCGACAGCCCAAACGACAGGTAGTTCACGGTCAGGTTTTACGCCGCTTACTTGATGCGCATTAAGTGCTAAATCATCACTTAAAACACCGGCCGTCTTCTTGGTCGCAATTTTACTCATTAGTGCAACGTCATCTAAGAGAGCTGCAATGTCGTCTAATAAAGCGAAGAAACTACTTGCTGCCATGTCTATATTCCGTAAAGTCTGACCTAAAAATTGAAATGATTTGGATGATAAATGTACAAGAACTAGTCTAAAACATAGCGTGATTGAATAATAACTATGATGTCTTAAAAATAATATACTTTCGATTAGAGAAAGCGCTTTAACTTCGCTAGACTACAGAGTATTTATCTTAAAGTACGAAGTTACATCAGTGCTAAGTATTATAAACGGGAAGGTTATATGGTCTGGACACCTCACGCTACTGTTGCCGCAATCGTTGAACGAGAAGGGCGCTTTTTATTTGTTGAAGAAATTGCGCATGGCGAACGAGTTTTCAATCAACCTGCAGGTCATGTCGATGAGGATGAATCACTTGAAGATGCAACTATTAGAGAAACGATTGAAGAGTCGGGTTGGGAAGTAAAGCCTTCAGCTTTGGTTGGTATTTATACTTATAAAGCGCCTTCGAATGGTGTGACCTATTATCGCTTTTGTTATGTATGTGAAGCAGTAAAAGAAATACCGAATGCCGAGTTAGATAGCGATATCTTAGCTGCGCATTGGTTTACCTTAGAAGAAGTGAAGACGAATCAAGATCAACTTCGTAGTCCATTAGTGTTGAAATGCTTAGAAGATTATCTAGCAGGGAAGCGATATCCGCTTGATTTGATCTACGAGTCTTAGTTTGGACCTAGAAAACCAAGAATTAGTTTTACTCCTTGAACGAGCGGTTTCGCCCAGATTGTTTATCCATCTGCTTCTTTGTATGAATTGAGTAAATATATGAAAACCTTTAAATGCAGTTGCAAAGATAATCAGATTTTGTTTTTTGAAAGTAGTTCTTGTGTGGCTTGCAAGCGAGTTGTTGGTCTAAATGACAATTTCGATAAGGTTGAACCTTATGAGTTCGATGAAGAAAATGGGCAATATTTCAAACCAAAACAGCCGTTAATTCGTTATCAAAAATGTGATAACAATGCAGAGTTCAAAGTCTGCAGTGGTATGGTCAATCTGAATACCTTTGTGCCCGTTCCTGATAAGGATGAGGTTTTATGTTTCGCATGTCGCTTTAATGAAACAATTCCAGATTTATCTATTGTTGAACATATTCCATTGTGGAAAAAAATGGAAATAGCAAAGCGGAGAGCATTATTTACCCTAAAAGCATTATCTCTTCCATTGCAAACTATTGCTCAGAATCCAGAAGATGGACTAAGTTTTGACTTTACGACTGATCGTGATGTGAACGATCACTTTGTGAGTAAATTACAAGGTCAGGAAGCTGTATTTACTGGCCATAACTGTGGCCATATAACAATAAACTTGGCTGAAGCCAATGACGTTGCCCGCTCTCATACAAAGCTTGCAATGGGTGAGCGGTACCGTACATTACTTGGGCATTTTCGGCATGAACTTGGCCATTATTACTTCGATAGATTAATTGCAGGCTCGCCTGAAAAACATGCATTATGTAAAAAATATTTTGGTGACGATGAGTTGGATTATCAGGAGTCTCTAAAGAGGCATTATAAGGACGGTGCTCCGGAAAATTGGCGAGAAAACTTTATTAGTGAATATGCCACTATGCACCCCTATGAGGATTGGGCTGAGACCTGGGCGCATTACATGCATATTATGGATACCCTAGAAACAGCGAAAAATTTTTCCATCACAGGTTCAACCCAAGGGCGTGCCGCCGATAAAGAGGAAGTGGGAGAATTGAATTTGCCTCAGGATGCCTACTTTTTTTCTTCACAAACATCAATTACCAGTATCTTAGATACGTGGATGGACTTCGCTATTATTCTAAATTCATTAAATCGAAGCATGGGAATGAATGATGCTTATCCGTTTGTCTTAACTCAGGCGGTACGGACAAAGTTATCGTTTATTCATCATGCTATTCACGACAGGTTAAATCGTTTACCTGAATCTCTTGCAGGGTCGAGTATTAATTAAGTTCAAAACAAGGTGTGAATGATAAACCCCATTCCTTTTTAATGTCTTATTTGAGAAAAGGGTTTAGCATCCTACCAAAGAATCCTGTCATTTTTAGCGGTGCATCGGTGACAGCAAAACAGATGCAGTCAGCATCATTTGCTGCTTTTGGCTGATGAATGATTTGGGTGTCAGCTAAGATAAAATCACCTTGGTGGTATTCC
>CAXBKC010000096.1:0-10313 GCA_963975615.1 uncultured Oleiphilus sp. | reverse complement strand
CACTTTCCATATCTGGCTAACTTGGAACACAAACAATACGGCTAAACTGACCCAAAGAATTATGGCCGCTGTATCTGTTAACAAACCAACTCCAGAAGGAGCAAGTTTCCAAATAAGTACCGCTAAGGCCGCATACATAGGGATATTCATGAACAAATAGAAGTAGAAGTCTTTCCAGCTAGTTACTTCAAGGCCACCTGAGCGCTTCGGTTTAAAGTAAGTAGAGCCTTTTGGCGTATCTCGAGCTACTTTGTAATAGAAAAAACCGTACAAGCTAGCAATAACGCCCGTTGTTGCCAAAGCATAACGCCAACCGTGTTCGCCACCATACATTAAGGCCAAGGTTGGCAAAGTCATCGCTGCTGCGGCAGAACCAAAGTTACCCCAACCTCCGTAAATCCCTTCTGCAACCCCAACACTCTTATGTGGGAACCACTCACCAACCATACGAATACCAATGACGAAACCAGCACCGGTAAAGCCCATCAAAAAGCGCATTAAGGCTAATTGTTCATAGGTTTGTGACAACGCAAAGACGCAACAAATAACCCCCGACAACACCAGTAAAGCACTGAATGTTTTTCTAGGGCCAAACTTATCGACCAAAATACCGATAACAATTCGTGCAGGAATCGTTAAAGCAACGTTCAAAATCATCAGAGCTTTAACTTGCTGCCCTGTCATATTGAATGCTTCTTTCATGAAAATTAGCAAGGGAGCATGGTTAAACCAGACAACGAAGGTTAAGAAAAATGCAAACCAAGTATAGTGCAAGGTTTTTATCTTAGGATCGCTGACAGCTAATAAGTTTATTTTGTGCTCTTGGGACATAACCACTCCTATTCAAAACTAGATTGAGGAGTATTCTGTCGTCTACACATCTAATTTGATATTGATCCAAATCAAGTATCAAAAACTACTACTCACTGCGCAAGACACAAGCTACCTACTTTGACTTAACAAAAATGTCCGCATAACGCACAAGCCCCCACAACAACTACCCCCTGTTAGGTAGTTTTTTTCTATTGCAAGGATAAAAAGGGTTAGAGTCACCTTTACTTTATTTTTTTTGATTTAATATACCCATGCTAAGAAGGTTAAGGTCTATTCTTTCCAACAGACACCCCTGATAAGATCAGGCTCATCACAATAAGGGCGTGCATAATATGAAGTTTGAATACCCAGGTGCCTGGCGCGCCCTAAGTGCCGCAACGCTTGCTTTTGCCGCAAACTTCTCAGTCTGGACGCTCTATGCTGTTTTAGGGCTTGAGCTAAGAGAAAGCTTAAACCTTAATGCCACCCAACTAGGCTTGTTCTTCTCTGCCCCCGTATTAACTGGCGCTCTAGGCCGAATACCTGCCGGATGGCTGAGTGAGCGTTTCGCTCCAAAACGAGTTTTTATCTGGCAAATGCTGTTAAGCGTACCCCCACTGTTTTTATTACCTTATGCTGAAACCTTGAGTGAGTATATTTACCTAGGTTTATGGATAGGTATCAGCGGCACATCATTTACCATTGGCATTCGCTATGTCACAGACTGGTTTGAATCTAATCGCCAAGGTACCGTAATGGGGATTTTTGGTGCAGGGAATACAGGTTCAGCCATTACGCTCATACTTGCACCCTTCATTGTAGATAGTTGGGGCTGGAGTAGCATTGGCCCTATCTATGGTGCTGGCTTATTGTTCGTGGCCTTTCTATTTATGTTGGTCGCACCTAACAGGACCTACTCATATAGCACTCATCATACTAAGCTGACCTTAGCTCAAGCATTAAAGAAACCACAGATTTGGCGCTTTGGGCTCTACTATTATTTTGTATTTGGTAGCTTTCTCGCCCTAATTTTATGGCTTCCCCAATATTACGCATCGGCTTATCAATTGACGAATACTCAGGCCATGGCTTTTACACTCTTTTTCGTGGCGACCTCTAGTATGGTGAGAGCATTAGGTGGCTGGTTTGCTGATAAATATGGTGGTAGAAGCGTTAATTGGACCGTTTTTTGGGTATGTATTGTGTGCTTGTTTTTTATATCCTACCCCCCAACAACAATGACTATTCACGGCGTTGAACATGACGTTCAACTGACAGTTGAAATCAATGTCTGGGTATTTAGTGCTTTTATTTTTATAATTGGTATCGCTCAGGGTTTTGGTCGAGCCAGTGTTTACAAGACAATACACGATTACTATCCCCAACAAATGGGCTTAGTCGGTGGTATTGTTGCAGCAATGGGTGCCCTAGGTGGCTGCACACTCCCCATTGCTTTTGGCTTAGCTGAAGATTTTCTGGGTATTTATAGTGCCTGCTTTATGGTGTTATATGCAGTTCTTGCTTGCTGCATGATGGTCATGTTCCTAGCCTTAAAAGAAGATCGATTCCACAAGCGCGTGATTGAAGCCAAAAACGATAATTTTTTAGAACAAGATTAACCCTCCATTTCAAATTATTTAAAGAGAGTCAATATGGGCCATAACGTAAGCCAAAAAACTATTCCACTTAATATTGCGGTCTTAACCGTTTCTGACACTCGCGATGAAAGTAACGATACTTCAGGTCAGTTATTAGTTGAACGTCTCAAGGGTGCTGGTCATACCTTAGCTGACAAGAAAATTGTCATCGACGATATCTACAAAATTAGAGCACATCTATCTAAATGGATAGCTGACAATGACACCCACGTAGTACTCATTACCGGAGGTACCGGTTTTACGAGTAGAGATAGCACACCTGAAGCAGTGACACCGATATTGGATAAAGTCGTCGATGGTTTTGGTGAGCTCTTCAGACAAATTTCATTAGACCAAATTGGCACCTCAACCATTCAGTCTCGCGCTCTGGCCGGCATGGCAAACAAAACCCTTATTTTCTGCTTACCAGGCAGTACAAACGCCTGTCGAACAGCCTGGGATGAAATTATTTCCTCTCAAATTGACAGCCGTCAAGGCCCATGCAACTTCGTACCTCAATTAAAAAACATAGACTTTGCCGCCTGCATAGACAGGGAAAAACGTTAATAATCAATTATTTATAGACAGCGCTCAAGATAAATACAGCTTTAAAAACATCATTTATACGCATTATGGGGTAGCATCTTCTACCCCATACTAACGATTGCTCCCCACCTCTCCAAAGCGTTAAATAGTTCGTATTCCCTAACAAAGCCTGTGTCGCTTTCGGCATAGGAATATAAAAAATACTTTTATAAAATAGGATATTGTTTATGAAAAATACGCTCAGCCTAACCATATCGATGCTTGCTCTAGGACTTACCTCTGCTCTACCTCTTCAAGCGAGCGAGTCAGCAAACTCACTAACAGAAGCATTAACAGGCGGAGAAGCCAATGTAGCTTTGCGCTATCGTGCGGAGTATGTCGATAGAGAAGATGGTTCTCGTGAAGCTAAGGCATCAACACTTAAGTCTCGTATTACCTACAAGACGCTCGCTGTTGAAGGTTTTTCCGCAACATTCGAAATGGATAATAACAGCGTTGTTTTTGATGATAATTACAATGATGGCTCTGGCACCGATACCGACCCAGAAGCCGTTGTCGCCGACGCCACGTATACCGAGATAAACCAGGCTTTCTTAAATTATGCAGCAGGTGACACCAATATCAGGTACGGTCGTCAGCGCATTTTATTAGACAACCAACGTTTCGTGGGTGGCGTGGGGTGGCGCCAGAATGAGCAAACTTATGATGCATTTACCATCGTCAACAAAACCCTGCCCGAAACCACCATCACTTTAGCTAACATTTATAATGTGAACACAGCTAAAGGCGGTGATATTGACGGCAACGATCATCAGCTCTATCACCTACTTAATGAAAGTATTAAAGGCTTAAAAGCTAGTACTTATTACTATGACCTGAAAGATATATCTGATACCGCGGGTATTCGATTGACGGGATCAACAGACTTAAATGATCTAACTGTCCTATACACTGCTGAGTATGCAGAGCAGACCACAGATACAGCGATAGAATATGACACAGATTTCCGGCTGGGCCGATCAATTTCTCGGCACTCCAGCGACAGGTCTAAAAGATCAATCTTTTACACTTGCCAGCGCTGAATTAGGACCAAAGGTTGCGTTAACTTATCACAAGTTTGACTCTGATTACGGCAGCACTGATTTCGGTAACGAAATAGACTTGGTTGTCAGCAAAAAGTTTACTGAAAACTATTCAGGCTTGCTGAAAGCTGCACATTTTGATGCGAGATCTGATAGCGGCAAAGTAGACACTACAAAAGTTTGGTTACAACTTGAAGCCAAGTTCTAAGATCAGTTAACTAAAGCAAGGTAGGTAACATGCATAGATCGGTTTTTCATGAACAAGATCTACGAGTGTTACCTTTATGAGAGTTTTATTCTGCCCTCATTCTTTTATCTGATCGTATTTTTGAAAGGATAAAAGCTGATGTCACAAATTCATAAACACCCTGCTATTTTCAACCTAGGCTTCAGGGTATTTTTTGCAGGAGCCAGTATATTTTCATTTATTAGTATCGCTTGTTGGCTCATTATTTATGCCAGCATGAATGGCGTACTCTCGGCTAGCACCATATTTGCCTTTTCCGATTTTAAGATTCTAAGTCCTTTTCAGTGGCATGCCCATGAAATGATTTATGGCTACAGTCTTGCTGTTATTGGTGGCTTTTTACTCACAGCGGTAAAAAACTGGACTGGCGCACAAACAACACATGGCTACCCTCTTGCTATTCTTTTTTGTCTTTGGGCATTAGCGCGTTTCTTTTGGTTAGCCGGTGAGCAATGGCTTTGGCTCGCGGCGCTATTTGATATGATTTTTATATGCAGTTTAATCATTGCAGTAGCCGCCCCAATTTTTGCGACAAAGCAATGGCGCCAAATGGCGGTCATCTCAAAATTATTTCTACTGGCCTTTGGCAATTTAGCTTTTTATTTAGATGCCTTTTCTTATATTGATAACGGTATGCACATTGGCCTTTATGGTGGACTTTATCTGATCATTAGTTTAATTCTAACCATTGGGCGACGTATTATTCCGCTGTTCGTTCAAAGCGGTGTTCCTTACGATGTAACTCTATTTAATTCCAAATGGCTCGACATCGGTAGCTTAATTGGTTTGCTCGGCTTTTTTATTACTGAAGTATTTTTATCGACCCCCATACTATCAATTGCTTTTGCGGGTCTGATGTTTGTTATTACCAGCGCCCGTATTATTGCTTGGTATACACCCGGCGTGTGGGCTAACCCACTACTTTGGTGCTTCTATGTTGCCTTGTTTTTTATCGATATGGGCTTCCTGTTATTTATGCTCTCTTATTGGTTTGAAATCTCACCATTTCTATCAGTACATGCCTTTGCCTTTGGTGCGATCGGTGTCATTACCATGGGAATGATGGCACGTGTATCAACAGGCCATACAGGGAGGAACCTAAATGCACTTCCAAAAACGCTGTTACTGGCTCTGCTTGTCTTGTCTTTGGGTGCTTTTGTTAGGGTTTTCTTGCCTTTAATTGCACCGAACTTTTATGCATCCTGGATACTTTTATCGGGCATTTTATGGCTCAGCGCCTTTGGCTTATTTTTATTTACCTTCTTACCTTATTGGGCACAAGAAAGAGTGGATAAAAAATACGGTTAGAGACCTGACCTTTAACGCTATTTTAAGGCATAATAATCACTCAATTATTAGCGCTAAAAAGGTTCCGTATGAATTCACTGACTATTGTTGCACCCGACGACTGGCATTTACATTTTCGTGATGGCGACATGCTTCCCGAAACAGTACCCGCCACGGCTCGCTGCTTTAAACGTGCGATAGTCATGCCGAATCTAGTTCCGCCGGTTACCAATGCCGCTATGGCACTGGATTACAAACAGCGCATTCTAGCAGCAGCTCCTGAAGGCAGTGATTTCATGCCTTTAATGACTTTATACCTCACCAACAACACCAGCCCTAAAGATATTCAGGATGCTGTTAAGCAAGGCATTACCGCCGCCAAGCTTTACCCTGCTGGCGCAACAACGAATTCAGATGCTGCCGTTTCTGCTCTAGACACGCTCTTCCCTGTGTTTCAAACTATGTCCGACTTAGGCATGCCCTTACTGATTCATGGCGAAGTCACCGATAGCCATATCGATATATTTGATCGCGAGAAAGAGTTTATTGACCGTCACCTTAAAAAGATTGTGTCTACTTTTCCAAAGCTAAAAGTAGTCTTTGAACATATCACCATAAAGGATGCAGATGAGTTTGTAATAAACTCATCTGAGAATGTCGCGGCCACTATCACCCCGCAACACCTACTGTTAAACCGTAATGACTTACTAGTCGGCGGTATTCGTCCACATAACTTTTGTCTGCCAGTTCTAAAGCGAAACATCCATCAAACGGCTCTTCAAGAAGCGGTGAAGTCTGGCTCTAAAAAGTTTTTCCTAGGTACAGATTCCGCTCCTCATGAGAAGCATAAAAAGGAGTCTTCGTGCGGTTGTGCTGGTTGCTACAGCGCGTGGAGCGCAATCGAACTGTATGCACAAGTTTTTGAAGAAATTGGAGCCTTGGATCACTTTGAAGCTTTCGCAAGTTTGAATGGTCCGGACTTTTATAACTTACCCAGAAACCAAGGTACACTAACCCTAATAAGGGAAAGCTGGACCATCCCAGAAGAAATCATCTTACCTAACGGCCAGCCTATCGTGCCTTTTTATGCTGGCATGAACGTAAACTGGAAGTTAAAAGCTTAATTCTTCTATTTAAACGACTCTAGTCAGAAGCTAACCGGCCGATAACACTACAAGCTTTAACCCAACAAACAGACTCACTTTGTTGCCATTATTCGTTGTAGAAATTCAGATACCAACTAAACTTGAGTTACTTTATTTTCCCATACCATTAAAAGGCTAGTGCATGAAATATGAATACATTTGGCTGTTATTCCTCCAGTTATTAGCAACTGCCTGGTTAGTCATTGCACCGCCTTTACCCGCCTATATTGTTGCGCCTTTAGTTATATCGACCATGATTGTTGGATTCATGGTATGGCAGCGCATTCAACACTCACTCGTACATTTCACTGAAACACCACGATATAAACGTGCTGAAAAGGAAAAAGAAAAACAACTTGTACTTTTGGAAAAAATTCAGAGCATGCAAGAGCGGTATATGCAGAAAATTGCCTCTGGCAGTTCAACTACAGAAAACCTAACGAACAAACAGGCATCTCAATCAGCCACCACTTTTGAAATATTGTCTGAAGCAGAAACGTTAATTAAAAAACTTTCAAAAACACTTGATGAGAATATTGAACCAAGCACTCAAGAAAACCTTAATGAGTTTGGTGAAATTTCTAATTCGACCTTGGCAAACCTTATCCAGCAATTTGAAAACATTCAATCGGCATCGGTCACTTTAAATAAGAATTTTGACGACATCGATGCTCGGTTTAAGGAAGTAGTTGAGCATTTAGAAGATATTAATAAGATAAACTCACAAACCAACTTGTTAGCCTTGAATGCAGCCATTGAAGCCGCTCGTGCAGGCGATGCTGGAAGAGGCTTTAGCGTGGTTGCAGATGAAGTGAGAACTTTATCTGTGCAAACAGATACCTTTAACGAAAAAATAAGTGCCAAGCTCGCAGAAACTGAAAGTATGTTTAAAGCCTCGGTAGAGTGCCTTGATATCACAGCACAAGCAGATTTATCTAAAACTCATGCAGCCAAAGCTAAACTATTAACATTATGGGAATCACTCAAGCCTATCGATCCTTCAAATAATCCTAATCTTACCTTAGTCTCACGACTTGAGAAAACACTGTCACAGTTAAACCAAGACTCTCTTAATGACAAAGAAAGCAAAGATTTGATTCAGGAAACAGCACATGAAACTAAAGTTAGTGCCGAAAATTTCATAGCATCCTTTATGCCTATCTTAAGTGATTTCGCCAAACTCTACTCATCTGACAATGATGAAGATCAGCATACTATAAGGGCTCAACTAGTAGAAAAAATTTATACACTCAAATAGGTTAAATAAGAGCCATAGTTAGTGAAAAAACGTTAACTATACTTTTTGCATAAATGCAATTAAATTGTGCCACTTGAAAATGCTTATCACGATTAAGTGTTTATATAGAAAAGTTCACGATCCCTCAATAATTCTGGCTTTTAAATTGCTGTATAGAAGTCTAGCCAGACTTCGAGATGATTAGCGCTTATTTCCAATTACCAACAACGCTAACATGGTACACATGCTTAAAAAATATCTTTCAAATTATTTTCTTCTCTACGTCAATTTATTCACTTTTTTAATACTTGCTGGTTGTTCCGGCAAGGATACCGACTCCAACAACAGTGTTACTGGCTCCGCAATTAAGGGCGTTATTTCCGATGGAATCGTAAAAGCATATTCAGCCTCACAGCCTATGCAGCTACTCGCTCAAAGTCGAACCGACCAATATGGCCAGTTTACTCTCGACCTACCGGTCACAAATGACTCAAACACAACCTTGCTGCTCGAACTAAGTGTTGATTCAACGACCAGAATGCGGTGTGACCTAACAATAGGTTGTAGTGATCAATCTAACGGCCAGATTGTCGCTTTCGGCGATAAGGTCCAACTGCCAGAAGACTTTAAGCTACTGGGCGCTGCCTACAGCAACGGAAACGGAAATACCAACTCTCACATTACCCCGCTTAGCCATTTAATAGTATCGACTGCACTTAATAACAGCCCAAACTTAACAAAAGACTCAATTAACGTAGCCACAAATTGGGTGAATAATGTATTTAAACTTTCTCAATCGCCTATTCAGACCCAGCCTAAAGATATCACTCAGTTGCTAAACCAAGTAAGCATGAGTGATGAGCAACTAAAACAGTCACTATTAAGCGCAGCACTCTATCCAGAGACACTTTTGCCAACTTGGTCTTCAGGCGAAGAATCCATTGACACCGTTGATTTACAAAGCATTCTTACAAGAGCAGCTGAGCTTGCTGGCGATTTATCGATACTATTAGAAGAAAATAATCCAAATCAAGCCTTAGCCCTTAATAAAATCCAAAGTGATACTGAAGCCCAACTTGTTACCCTCGATACTTCAGAAATTATTATTCTTACGCAACCAAGCTCTATGACAACAACCGAGAATGGTTCTTTTAGTTTATATGTTCAAGCCAACAGCAGTTTGGAACTAAGCTACCAATGGTACAGAAACGGAAGCTTAATTCCTGATGCAAATTCAGCCATATTCTCTAAACAAAATAGCAGCCTTATAGATACGGGCCTATATCATGTAATAGTAAGTAATAACGTATCAGAACTCAGTTCACTGTCTGCTTCCGTTACAGTAAATGAAGCTCAGTTAGCACTTCAAATCACACAACAGCCCCAAGGTCTGTCTATTACAGAAGGTGAAGCGATTTCATTAAGCGTCAGCGTTATAGGCGATGGTGAAATTCAGTATCAATGGCAAAAAAATGGCTCGTTGATACCTGGCGCAACCTCAAACACTTATTATATTCCTAACAGCCAAACTCAAGATGCTGGAAGTTATCGTGTCTTGGTATCAAATGACTCAAAGCAAATTAATTCTAATTTTGTCAACGTATGGGTCACGGAAGTCGTTCAAGCAATCTCCATAAGCCAGCAGCCTCAGTCTCAAGTTATACTTGAAGGCAATAGCGCAAACTTTACTGTGACTGCTGTTGGCGGTGGATTTATACGTTACCAGTGGCGAAAAAATGGTATTGATATCCCCAATGCCTTTAGCACTTCACTGAGCATTACCTCTGTTAATCAAGCTGACAATGGAACTTATGATGTCGTTATTTCTAATAGCCAAGGCAGCCTGACATCAGCCTCAGCTAGTTTAGAGGTACTTAATAACAGTGTTCCAATTATGATTACCCATCAACCTCAAACACAGAGTGTTTTATCTGGGACATCATTTACCCTTAGTGTGAGCGCTACAGGTGACGCTCCTCTTAGCTACCAATGGCTTTTAGATGGCAATATCATTGAGTCTGCAAACTCTGCTGAGTACCGCGTTTTATCTGCAAGCACTGCGGATCAAGGCAACTATACTGTTTTAGTACAAAATGAAAATAGCAGCGAGTTTTCTGACTCTGCCTTCATTACCATAACTGACGTTCAATTAGCCTCAATAGAGTTGACTTGGGATACACCAACAGAAAGAGAAGATGGTAGTGCCTTAAGCTTTAATGAAATACAAGGCTATGTAATCGAGTATGGAACAAACGCCTATGAGCTTCAAAATAGTCTGTATGTGAACAGTGAACTACCAAACTCGTCTATAATATCTGA
>CAXBKC010000095.1:0-10522 GCA_963975615.1 uncultured Oleiphilus sp. | reverse complement strand
TTTCTACTTCTACTTCTTCAGTGTTTTTAAAACTATAATTTAATTAGAATTATTATCCGAGTCGTTAGCGGCAGGTAAAAAATATTTATTTACAATTTCCTGATATTTACCAGATGAGCGAAGTTTAGCTAACTGCTGGTTAAACTGGTCTCGTATTTTAAGATTCCTAAATAAAAAACCATTAGGACTTTCACCAAAAAACCCAAAACGGTCAACTTCTGGCGAGGTATCAATATCTCCCTGACTACCAACTTTAGATCGATAATAATTAAAAATTTGCTCATCCATTTGTATGACATCGACACGTTCAAGATACAGCATTTTCACTTGTAAGGACTGATCATGATGCTCGCTATAAAGTGGGTTATTATAAGCCATATCAGCATATTTCCCCCCTAAATGAGCAACCGCACCCTGCCAAGAAAGTAAACGGTAATTAGCGAGGTCTTGCATGGACTTAAGCTGATAATTCCGATTCTTCAAACTATAAGCATAATTTATATACGTATAGGCTGTGTCAGATAAAAATCCCTGAAGGTTTTTTTCAGTCATCGTACTTTCATTAATATCTGAGACGACATCAAGCAAGCCTTGTTTATACGATTTCAAACGTCGTGCATAAGGCAGATATACTTTTTCAATTTCGTAACCTAAAGGTGCTAATGCATGCTCTATAATATCAATAATAATTCCGTCATCACTTTTTGTAATGACCCAAGGAGCCAAAGCATCCCCAAAACCAACTGTTATTTTTTCAGCGGCTTCGAGCTTTATGTTATGAGCAAGCAGCATGAGGAAAACCAGCAAAACACTATAATATTTATTCCAGTTCATATACGTTCCTCAATATAAATTAATGACATAAATATAGTTTAAATTAACCAATACACACTATTTTCTAAAGACTGTTTAAGCCCCTTTAAAGCAGATTCTATTATTTGGCCCAGTTGAGTTTGATGCACCGACACATAGACAAAATTCTGAATTTACGCGTTTTTTGCTAACTAAGCGAAAACAAAAGAACCTTGAAATACAAACACACCCATCCATTCTGGCGATATTTAATGCGCAAGAAAAAGTCGCATTTTTCTTGGTCGATATGTATCGAAGACTTGCCACTAAAAAAAGTATTCACCTACCTATGAGCAGAGTGGAAATAAGCCATTATCTTAGCTTAACACCCGAAACTGTTAGCCGAGAACTAAATAAGCTGGATCACCTAGGTTATTTAAAGCTTCGTCGAGCAGACATTGTCTTTTATAATATTGACGCCCTTATAAAACTCTATTCGTAGACTAGTTTTTTGGCCGCTCAACTCTCTCCAAGACTTCTTTAGGAAGTCTATTGCCAAGATAATCTGCACTTTTACACCCTCAAAGTGATCCAATACAGCTTTTGTTCTGTACAGTTAAGGATGATATTAATAGAGGCCACGGCATGGCAAACGAGACTTTATCTTCGGTAGACCTTTCCCGTGTAATAGAAATGGCGTGGGAAGACAGAACGCCCTTCGAAGCAATTTACATACAATTTGGTTTAAGCGAGAATCATGTTATTGCACTCATGCGCCGATCAATAAAACAAAAGACGTTTAAAAACTGGCGTGCTCGGGTGTCTTCCAGAAAAACAAAGCATCTTAAACTAAGGCCTTTTAAAGTCGGTAGAGGCTATTGTTCAACCCAATATAAGCAGTAAGTATGTTTTTATTTTTCAATTAACTTAAATAGGAATAAATGATGTTTGGTTTATTTAAATCTAATCCTTTAAAGAAACTACGTAAGCAATATGACACTGCCTTGCAAGATGCGATGCAAGCCCAGCGTCATGGTGATATCAGGCTGTATGCAGAATTATCTACCGAAGCGGATAAAATTTATCAAAAAATAAAGCGCTTAGAAGAAGGCAACGCAAAAGCCATGGGGCAATAAACATGCTTCACAAAACTTAAACGTACCTTAATGATCCGAATATGATTAGTTGACGTATATTTTGTATTCTATTAACTAATCATATTACTTTGAGATGATCGGCTTAGGAGCATAACCTTCATATGCACTGCGTGTTAAATACCGATGGTTTAGTTGAATATCATCCGAGCTTTTTAACTAAAGCTGAAGCTGAACAATATTTCAGACTGTTAAAAGCAGAAGTGGACTGGCAACAAGATCAGTTAATCATTTTCGGAAAACATATCACCACCAAAAGAAAAATAGCTTGGTATGGTGATCAAGACTATGAATATATCTATTCAAATAAGACAAAAGTTGCCAAAGCTTGGACAGCTTCACTAAGCGCTATCAAAAATCAATTACAAATATACACAGGAGAGCAATTTAACTCTTGCTTACTAAACTACTATCACGATGGCAATGAAGGAGTGGGCTGGCATAGCGATAATGAGACGATGATGAAGAAACACGCCACCATCGCCTCGATCAGTTTAGGCGCAACACGAACCTTCCTTTTTCGACATAAGTATTCTCAAGAGCAACATGCTATCGAGTTAGAAAATGCTAGCCTGTTGCTTATGAAAGAAGCCACACAGGATTATTGGAAGCATCAATTACCTATTAGAAAGCGCGTCAATACACCAAGAATCAATCTCACATTCAGGCAGTTTGATACCAGCCTGACATGTAGAAATCATATTTAAATAAATACAAGCTTAAACAGACACTTTATCAAACAATACAAAATAACATTTGATAATGATTATCATTTAGTAAATAATATGACCACATTATTCAAAAGGTGACTTCATGTTAGTGTGTGTTTGTAATGGGATCAGCGATAAGCAAATCGATTCAGAACTTACTGCTGGCTCTTCTAGTTTCAAAGAGATTAAATCTGAATTAGGTATTGGCAACTGCTGTGGTCAATGTGTTCCGTTTGCAAAAAATATGGTGAACGAAAAAATCACTGCAATTCAAGCATCACAAAATTATCATTTAGCGCACGAAATACAGTTTTAAACATAGCGTCTCCCATCTGTAATTAAGATAACCTTCACTTTCATTTTTCAGACACCTATACTCTTTGAATATTTAAAAGGGAGAAGGTGTTATGCAAGGTGATAAACAAGTTATTCAACATCTCAATATCTGCTTAGGTAACGAATTAATCGCAATTAATCAGTATTTCCTGCACGCCCGCATGTTCAAAAATTGGGGCCTAGGTGAACTTAACGAGCATGAATATAAGAAATCGATTAAGGACATGAAACAAGCTGATCGATTAATTGAACGTATTTTATTCCTCGAAGGCATTCCGAACTTACAAAAGCTAGGCAAGATAATGATTGGTGAAGACACCAAAGAAATGCTGTCTTGCGATCTCAAGCTTGAAACATCGTCTATCAAAGATCTTCGTGAAGCGATTACATTTTGTGAATCCATTTCCGATTTTGTTAGCCGTGACATTTTACGAAAAATCCTAGCGGATGAAGAAGAATATCTGGATTGGTTAGAAACCCAACTCGCCCTAATAGATAGCATTTCAATAGAAAACTACATGCAGTCGATGATGGATTCATAAATCGAGGAGGATTATAAAGTGAAAGGTAAAACTAAAGTTATCCAAGTACTCAATGACCTTCTTGCAGGTGAACTAACCGCAATCGACCAATACTTTGTTCATTCACGCATGTATGAAGATATGGGCCTAAGTAAATTATTTGAACGCCTTGATCATGAACGCGAAGAAGAAACAGACCATGCCGATCAGATGATAAAGCGAATCTTATTTCTGGAAGGCAAACCAGATCTAAGTAAGCGTGAACCGCTGAATGTCGGTGATTCCGTCCCACAGATGCTAAAAAATGATTTAGCGCTTGAATATGCCGTGATCAATAATTTGAAAGCAGCCATTGTTATATGTGAGAAAGAACAAGACTTTGAGACTAGAGAAATGCTATTGAAGCAACTAGAAGACTCAGAAGAAGACCATGCATACTGGCTAGAAAAACAACTAGGCCTAATTGATAAAATTGGTTTACCCAATTATCTTCAGTCTCAAATGTAATTTATGCATAAACAAGCTAGCCACAAATAAAATGCGAACCTAGATCTTCATAGTTTATTCGTGGCTAGCCTTCTGAAGCCAATATTTTCAAGGCAACCCCTGCCGCTGCAGTTCTATTTTCCACGCCCAATTTTGGAAAGATCATTTCAAGATGTTTATTTACCGTTCGCGGGCTCATACTTAAAATTTCGGCGGCTTCACGATTGCTTTTACCATTTGCAATCCAAAATAAGACATCTGACTCTCGCTCGGTTAAGTCTAACTTGGAGCGCAGTAATGCGGCTTCTATCGGCCGATTTCCATCAACCAGTTTTATCAACCAATCTCCGTTGCTATGCTGGCCAACGAAACGAAGCGCCAAAGGGTAATCCAATCCTGCCAGGGTCAAACTATCATCCGTTTTTCTGGGCTTGGTTATCCAAGCTTGTAGTTGTTGGCAGAAATCACTCTGTAAGTCTCTTCCCTTTACTTTCGCTTTGGCAAATAGAGCATAGGTCTGCGGTGTTGCCCACTTCACTTCACCATCATCATTTGAGGTAAACAAGTGCTGCCCAGTACTGTCTAAGGCGCTTTGCGCACTTTTAGTTAAACGTGCATTATTGAGATGCACTTTCATTCTAGCGATCAGTTCTGCTGGATTAATGGGTTTAACTAAGTAATCGACTCCACCGGCTTCAAGCCCACGAATAATATCATCGGTATCCGATAAGCCAGTCATAAAAATCACAGGAATATCAGCAAGCTCTGAATGGGTTTTGAGTTGTTTACAGGTTTCAAAGCCATCCATTACCGGCATCACCGCATCCAACAAAATCACATCAGGACGAATACGTTTGGCGATGGTTAAGGCTTGTTTACCTTCTAGTGCGACTAAAACATCTAAGCCTTCAATTTCAAGGGCATCATTAATTAGACTGAGCGCGTCTGGTGAGTCGTCGACAACCAGAACAATATCTGTTTGATTTAGTTCAGTCATTACTGTTGTAACTCCAGGCTGGTCGCTAACTGTTCAAATTGAAAGAGCTGACATAGCTGATTCAGATGCTCATAAAATTCAGCTGAGATTAATTCAGCCTCCTTCACTTGGGCAAGCGTTTGATTTACACCTTTTCGATAACCCATTTCAGCATAGGCTTTTAATTCTCGAATCAAAGCATGATCGGGCACTTCAAACACTAGAGGTGCTTGCTCTGAAGGCTTAATGTCTATGCTAGTTCTAGCAGAGTCTTGCTGAGCATTTTGAGTAATCCAATTAATCTTCAAATGCTGTGCTAGTTTATCCAATAAGGCACTGTTAGTGATGGGTTTCACCAGATAATCGTTATAGCGGGCTTTATCTTGGCTGCTCTGATCTGGCAGTTGAGCATTGGCCGACAACATTAAAATCGGTGAGCGAATGCCTTGTTGTCGCAATATCGCCGCTAACTCTAAACCACTTTTTCCTGGCATTGAAACATCTAATATAAACAGATCTGGCTTGGCTTCTTCTAATAAATGCAGACAGGAATCAGCATCAAATGCTTCTAAGGTGGTAAAGCCAAGTGGAATAAGTAAGTCTGATAAAAAGCCTCTTAGCACAGGGTCGTCATCCACTAAGCAAATAGTGCGCTGGTAGCCTTCATAACCGACTATTTTCGCTTTAGTCGTCGCTTCTTTCTCTTGGGCATTCACCCATGGCAACATCACGTTAATCTTAAAGCAACTGCCTTTCCCGAGTTCTGATTCAACTTGAAGGCCTCCGCCCATAATTTCGGTTAATAACTTCACAATTGTGAGTCCTAAACCTGTTCCTTGAACATTTGGGGTGTGGGCATTTCGAACACGCTCAAAAGGATCAAAAATACGTGCTAAGGATTCATCATCAATCCCTGAACCGCTGTCTGTAATGATAAATTCTGCAACTTGAGATCGATATTTTACTTTGAAATCTACCGTCCCCTCTTGGGTGTATTTCACCGCATTCGAAAGTAGGTTAATAAGAATCTGGCGCAAGCGTTTGCCATCGGTCATCACGATTTTAGGTAAGCGGCCTTCGAGTGAATAATTAAACTCTATGCCTTTTTGGTTCGCCTGTAGCTTGAACATATTGGCCAGTTCTTCTAACAATTCTGGCAACAACACGCGGTTACGATACAGCTCTAAACGCCCTGCTTCAATTTTGGAAATATCTAACAAGCCTTCGATTAAATCTGCTAAATGCTGGCCACTGCGGTGGATGATATTTAAACCACGGGCTTGCGATTCGTTTAAATCTGTTTTTTCGGACAAGAGTTGAGCGTAGCCTAAAACCGACTGCAGTGGCGTGCGTAATTCATGACTAATACCTGACAAATAACGACTCTTGGCATCGTTGGCTTTCTCAGCATTTTCCTTAGCCTGCTGTAATTCCAAATCTGTTTTTTGGTGGGCGTCTATTTCGCGCATTAACTTGCGCGTCTGCCGATTGGATTCCATTTGTGCCACTACTCGGGTTTCATGCGCCAAAAGAAAGAGCCACGAGATAATGCCTGTCACAATTAAGAAAATGAAGAATAAGGTCAAAAGCGTCTGCTCTAGTATTAGCTGTTCAGAGCTCGTTTCGGGCAACATGTGCTTATAGACCAAAGCCAGCAAGGCGGCATTGATGAGATTGGTGATAAACAGTAAACCTAAAAAGCGACCGAGCCGAGAGTTAATAATAACCACGGTCTTACCTTTCATAAACTTACGTAGAAAATTGGCTAACTGGCGGGATAAACGCGCATGCGGTTTGCAGTTATCTAAACAACGAACATCTAAAGAGCAACAGAGAGAGCATATTGGTTGCGCGTAGACACTACAGTAGCTCATATCTTCTAACTCAAAACTATTTTCACAGACACCGCATCCAAGACTTGTGTGTTTGGCACCTGAAACAGTCTCTTGAGCTTGCTCGATATAGGGAATTAATTCTGGCGACTGCCGTGCAAGATAATATTTACCTTTAGTGATGTAAGCCAAAAATGGTACTGAAATAAAACACACCAAGAGACTCACAAAATGGCTTAAGTTAGCAAACAAATCACCAAACACGCCAAGGTAGCTGATCATGCCTAGCGCAGTTGCTAAGACCATCGAAACAGTGCCAACTGGGTTAATATCGTATAAATGGCCACGTTTAAATTCCAGACCTTTTGGGCTTAAGCCAAGAGGTTTATTAATCAGCAAGTCGGCAGATAAAGAAGCCAACCAACTCACCGCAACGATGGCAAAAATACCCAGTATTGCTTCGAGTACTTTATGGATTCCAAGTTCCATCAAGATTAAAGCAATGGTGACATTAAAGACTAACCACACGACTCGACCAGGATGACTATGTGTTGCTCGGGAGAAGAAATTAGACCAGGCAATCGAACCCGCATAGGCATTGGTAACGTTAATTTTCATCTGCGAAATTATCACCATCACGGCCGCCAAAACCAAGGCCACTGTTGGTGATTGGGTGATATAAGCAAAGACCCGCTGATACATGTAGGTTGGGTCACTTGCAGTAAAATAACTCGCACCTTCCATGAAGGCTAAATAAGCGATAAATGAGCCAAAGAGCATTTTAATCAAACCGATAAAAATCCAGCCAGGCCCCGCAAACACTAACCAAAACCACCATTCACGCTTATTTTTTTCGGTCTTCTCTGGCATAAAGCGCAAATAATCAACCTGTTCACCAATTTGAGCCACCAACGCAAAAAAGACCGATGCCGCAGCCCCAAATAATAACCAACTAAACTCGGTTGCCTGCGGCAGTGCTTCCGGTGTAAACCCCGTCCAAGCCTCTAATTTATCAACTTCATAAAATATCACGATCACAATCGCCGCTATTTGTAATACCAACCATAGCGATTGTGTTCCGACCTGAAATTTACTGATCGTGGTAATGCCACGCATAACGATAGGAATGACTGCCACTGAGCAAAGAAAATAACCGATAGATAGCGGAATACCAAATAAGGCTTGCAGTGCTGATGCAAGGATAGCAGCTTCTATCGCAAAGAAAATAAAGGTGAACGAGGCGTATATAAGCGAAGTGATAGTTGAGCCAAGATAACCAAAACCGGCACCTCGGGTTAACAGATCAATATCTAAACCATGCTTGGCAGAATGATAGGCTATCGGGAAACCGGTAATAAAGAACACCACTGCAACCACTAACATGGCTACGACGGTATTCACAAAACCGTAACTTAAGGTGACCGCAGCGGCGATACTTTCTAAGGCTAAAAATGCCGTTGCGCCTAGTGCTGTTTTCCCCACTCGGCTTATGCTCATGTGCCGAGCTTTACGAGCAGTAAAGCGCAATGCAAAATCTTCTAGGGTTTGATTCGCCACCCATTGATTATAATGGCGGCGAACTTTTAGAATCTTTTGCTTGGCTGCAGTCATAAAGTCTTTTCTATTAAGTATAGAAGCTCGTTCCCTGAGCTTGAATATTCAGGTCCCTGAGCTCGTCGAAGGGTGTTCCGGTTTCCACGAGTTCACGTTTCTTATCCGTTTCGACGGGCTCAACGAACGGTTTTTTCGGTCCCTGAGCGTTTAAAGCATTACTTCTTCGATTTGTGTTTTTTCAACTGATATGCCACTAACAATACCGTAGCAATCACAGCCAAAGCAACTTCAAATAAGCCCATATGATTCTCTCCCGCATGTAACTGACCCGCTGCATGCAGGCCTTCGTGAGCAAAAGCTAGATTACTTACTAAAACCCCTAAAAAAATAATTGTGATTTCTTGGTTTAATTTCATTATCTTCTCCTTAAATTAAACGACTGCTTTGGCTGCTGGAAGAGTCTTTGCTTCGAGCATGCCATCTGTAATGATAAATTGAATAATGTCATCCAAGCCTTGCGCTACCTTTAGGTTGGAAAAGATAAAAGGCCTCTCGCCACGCATCTTTTTGGCATCTTGATCCATCACCTCTAAAGATGCACCAACAAGTGGTGCTAGATCGATCTTGTTGATAATTAATAAGTCGGACTTGGTAATGCCAGGGCCACCTTTACGGGGAATTTTATCGCCTGCAGACACATCTATGACGTAGATCGTTAGATCAGATAATTCTGGGCTAAACGTCGCACTCAAGTTATCACCACCACTTTCGACAAATACCACATCCAAATCACCATGGCGTTCCATCAACTGATCAATCGCGGCCAAGTTCATAGACGCATCTTCACGAATAGCGGTATGCGGACAACCGCCGGTTTCAACACCAATAATCCTGTCAGCTTCCAAAGCCTCATGACGGGTTAAGAAGAGTGCATCTTCCTGGGTATAAATATCATTAGTGACCACCGCGATGTTGTAATAGTCTTTCATTGCTGCACAGAGTGAGCGCAACAATGCAGTTTTGCCTGAACCAACCGGGCCACCGACACCAATACGAAGCGTTTGTTTTTTTGCCATGTTCTTAGTTCCTTAATATATGCTTAATTTTTTGTGTGATGAGGTTCGTGCCTTCCATACTCGGTCCCTGAGCCCGTCGAAGGGTGTTCCAGTTTCCGCAAACTCATTTTCTTATCCGTTTCGACGGGCTCAACGAGCAGTAGATTTATTCCCTGAGCTTGAATATTCCGGTCCCTGAGCCCCGTCGAAGGCGCTCCCTGAACAACCCTCGTTATCCCCCTGAACAACCCTCGTCATCCCCGCGTAGGCGGGGATCCATTGTCTAAAGCTACGTACCACACAATAGATTCCCGCCTACGCGGGAATGACGAATAGAGTGTTATTGATTTCTGTCTCAATTTTTTATGGGGTTTGCTCCACTTACGACCTAAACAGCCGACTATACTGCGTTTCATGTAAGGCGCTTGCGATGGCCAATGCTGGCAAGCCACCGCCTATTTCATCTTCTTGCACTTGTTCTGCTGCATGAATTACTTCACCCAAAACAGGTTGTAGAAGCACTAACAACTGCTGAGCTTGGGTTTGGCCTAGCGGCACTAACTTGGTTGCCGCGGCCACCTGATTTTCTAACCATGACCAGATAAACCCCATTGAGGCTAAGCGATAAGGAATATTCCATTGCTGTGCACATAAACCAAATAACATGACAAAGCTGATGTCATTTACCGTTCCACCTTGGCGCGTTAATTCTGCTAAAAAATCGAGTTCAAAATCTAGGCTTTTTAATAAACGTAATAGCGCTTCACCCATTGCCGTGTCGCTTAGTCTTAGCTCTTTCGTTTCTCTGGATGCGAGCAAGAGGTCGTTCAAATAGAGCAAGCGCAACCAATCTTTGCTTGATGTTGCGAGCATCACTTCTCGCAAGATTGGTAAATCGACACGCGCTAAATTTTCATCTAGCTGAAGCCTTATCCACGTTTCAACGTCCCCAACTTTTTTTAACCATTCACATTCAACCGCATATTCCAGCCCCTGCGAAAAGGCATAACCACCTACCGGCAAGCTAACGCTGCTAATCTGTAATAAGCGTGCAAGGGCGAGGTGCGAGGTTAAAGGGGTCAGACCCGCGGGGTCTGACCCCTCTT
>CAXBKC010000094.1:0-10535 GCA_963975615.1 uncultured Oleiphilus sp. | reverse complement strand
TGACCTTTATGATCTTAGCTAGACCTTTCTTACTGCATAAACAAGGCTTAAGTAATGTATACCCTAAGCCCTACTCTCTTGCTATCAGCTTTACTATCAAGAAATCAGGCAAGCGTCGAGAGTTTATTCGAGTCAGGCGTAATGCCGATAACATTTTAGAACTGCACCCTAACCAAAGTTCTGGCATGCTTAGCTCAGCAAGTTGGGCTGAAGGCCTTGCCGTAATAATGGAAGACACGGCTCCTCAAAAAGGCGACTTAGTAAGCTTTATTCCATTTGATACTCTATTTAATCTTAACAACTAATATTTCAACGACAGTAAGGTTTGCTTCATGAATATTTTATTTTTTGCCAGCCTCCGCGAGAAGCTCGATACTGACCAAGAGCACTGGACAGAGATGCAAAACATTAATACCACCAAAGAATTATTAGTTCATCTTCAACAAAGAGGCGAACCTTGGTTAAGTGCTTTGAGCAACCCTCAATTGATTATTTCAGTAAACCAAGAAGTTGCTGAACTGACCACAGCGATTAAGCTTGGCGATGAGGTCGCCTTCTTCCCACCAGTCACAGGAGGTTAGAACTTTTGGAAAATATGAACTCCTGCGTAGTGATTCAAAAAGAAGACTTTTCTATAGAAGAAGAGTACCGCTTACTTCGTGAATCAAATAAAAAACAAACGGGTGCTATCTGTACATTTACAGGCTTAGTGCGTGAATTCGGCGACAGGCCAGATATTATTGGCATGTTTTTAGAACACTATCCTGGAATGACCGAAGCCTGCCTGCATAGATTAATTCAGCAGGCAAAAGGTAAGTGGGATATTCACCAGATAAAAGTTATTCATAGAGTAGGCTCCCTAAGCGTATCCGACCAGATTGTCTTTGTCGGAGTTAGCTCTTCTCATAGATCAGATGCCTATGCCGCTTGCGAGTACGTAATGGATTACTTAAAAACAGATGCTCCCTTTTGGAAAAAGGAAATAACAATTGAAAGCAGCGTTTGGGTTGAAGCAAAAGCAAGTGATCAAGAACGAAAAAGTAAATGGTTAAATGATGATTAAACTATGACGATCACAAATAATTATCACTTTGAACAAGTACCTGTCAGCCACTACCCTTTAGTAAAAAGCTTTTACAAATCTGCCCGATATCACAGCCAAATTGGCAGAAAAGACGAGGTGTATATACTAAGAGACGCGACTCAACAAAATAAGATTATTGCAGCAACTCGCTTGGTCAAAACAGCTGACTATTTAATTCTTAGAAGCATGGTAGTTTTGCCTGAACGACAGCACCAAGGCATTGGGTCATTCTTTTTAGAACAATTAAAACCATCGTTAAGCAAGCGCTCTTGCTGGTGCTTTCCTTTTGAGTGGTTAGAAAGCTTTTATGCTGCGATTGGCTTTCAAACATTCGCCCCTGAAGATGCGCCAAACTTGATTCGCACCAAACATCATCAGTATAGTGAACAAGGTAGAAAGATACTGATCATGGGCTACCCTTAATGAATATTTTTAAAAATTTAAGCCTAGACCTATCGACTAACTAAGTTAGAACTTTGCGTCACATAATAAGGAGTTAGTATCATGCGTACTATTAAAATAAAAGACTATATGAGCACACAAGTTACAGTATTTAAACCTGAAGAAAGCATTATCAGCGCCTTAAGAAAATTAGTTGAAAAAGGTCATTCTGGCGGCCCAGTAATAGATAACGAAGGAAAACTAATCGGTATAATTTCTGAAATTGACTGCCTAAAAGAAGCACTGATGGATGGCTATCACCAACAAGTAGGCGACCGAGTTGCAGATCATATGAGCACTGAACTCGATTATGTTAAACAAGAAGATGACATTATCAAATGCGCAGATTATTTCTACAAAGGCCGAAGAAGGCTACCAGTGCTTGATAACGACAAACTCGTCGGCATCATTACTCGGAAAGACTTTGCTAAAGCCCTAATTAACCGAATTGACCACCCGCACCACGGCAATAATTAGCTACCTGCAAGCAGCTGCTTATTTTCTTTTTCTGGCTCTGTAAGCTCTGGTGCTGGCTGAATCAAACTTATAATCTCCCAACCCTCTTCCGGCAAGAGCTTATCGGCTTGCCCCAAAGGCACAAGTTTTTTATCTGGTTTAAGTGCAAACAGTAATGTTAAACGAGTTCCATGCTTTTTTAAGTAATCCTCGAAAGTAAACTCTTGAGATAGCTGGGTTATTTTAATACTCGCCCCCTTACTTACCAAGCTAGCCAACTTTGCAAAGGTTGCTTTTTCATCAAATCTATTTCGAGTTTGTACATACTTTTCAGAAGACTGGTGACTAGCCCTGACATCCTGATCACCTTCTGGCAAACCAAACACACTTCCTGCGCCAAATAAATCAAGATAATGATACGTCGATAAGGTATTAAGCTGCTTATAGGGTGAAATCGCTAACATACGACCTATTCCAGTTAAATCCAGATTATTTTCAGCATGCTCAGATACAGGGTTACCATAATAAACAGATAAGTTAGCCATCCGGGCAGCTCTTATATTTTCCCAACTTGTATCCGTCAAAATGACTCGTATATTCTTAGAGACCAAGGCTTTTGCGAGCCCACGAGCGACAGCATTGGCACCAATAAAAAGGAAACCATTATTATCTTCTTGTTTAACATCGAGGATTCTGGCTAATGAACGCGAAGTAATGCTTTGCACAACTACCGTCACCATGATGACCAAAAACACCATAGACACCAAGGCATTTGCATCGCTATAGCCTGCCCTTTCTAACTTAAAAGCAAATAATGCTGATACTGCTGCCGCAACTATTCCTCTAGGTGCAACCCAACCTAGAAATGTTTTTTCCTGCCATGATAAATCTGTGTTAATCGCTGCTAACCAAACGGCTAATGGGCGCGCAACAAACATTAAAATCAAAATAACCCATAACGGCCCCCAGCCCAGCATAGTTAACATGGAGAACTCCATGCGTGCTGCAAGCAAGATAAATAAAGCTGAAATGAGCAGTACGCTAAGCGATTCTTTAAATTCTAATATTTCGTCAACTGGCACGCCTTTCATATTTGCCAGCCATATCCCCATTATCGTAACTGTTAATAAGCCAGACTCATGAACAAGGAAATTTGAAAAGGCGAAGAAACCTAACATAAATGTTAAAGTTCCTGCATTTTGTAAGAAATGTGGTAACCATCGATTTCTTAACGCGGTACCTAGAAAATAGCCGGCCGAACACCCGAGAATGGTTCCCAGGACTAGTGTTGACCCAAAAGTCATTAAAACATGCTCAACCGCCTGACCTTCACTTATACCACTTGATAAAGCAAATTCAAAAACAAGAACCGCAAGCAGTGCACCCACTGGATCGATAACAATACCTTCCCATTTAAGAATATTCCTGATGCGCCCATTTGGTTTAACCGCTCGGAGTAAAGGCATAATAACTGTCGGACCACTAACAACCACTATTGCACCAAATAAGGTAGCGACTACCCAAGATATATCAACCAAAAAGCGGCTTGCTAAGGTGCCAATTAACCACGTTACTATGACCCCTGAAATCAATAAATTTCGAACCATTTTCCCATGTTCTTTTAGCTCACTAAATTTGAGCGTCAGACTGCCTTCAAAAAGGATGACAGCAACAGCCAGCGACACGATAGGAAAAAGCATGTCACCAAAAAGATCGTCCGGTGACAGAATGCCCAACCACGGGCCTACAATAATTCCAGCAATTAATAAAAAGAGAATTGCTGGCAATCTTAAGCGCCAAGCGACCCATTGGCATACTAAAGAAATCACGCCAATACTTGCGAGAGAAATAAGCTGTAATTCAACCATAGTCGTTTGATTATCCAATTATTTTGTTTGAAATGAATTTAGGAGTTTAACAAGTAAAGTTCATTCTGCTGATAATGCGAGCTTCTTTAAAATTTGAGAAACGCCAATAAAAGCAAATGTTCCGGTCAAATGCGTAATTGAACCAAAACCAGATGCGCAGTCCAGTTTTACCGGGCCTGAATCACTAGGTTTTTGCTGACACACTGTACCATCAGATTGTTGATAACGAAGCTGTTCTGTTGAAAACACACAATCTATACGATATTTACGTTTGGGATTTCTTGAAAAACCATGTAGCCGACGAAGGTTATTTCTAACTTTCGCTAGAAGTGGATCTTGAATTGTTCGATTTAAATCGGCGATTTGAATCTGTGTCGGATCAATTTGACCGCCAGCGCCACCGGAACAAATCAAGCGAATTTTATTTCTGGAACAGTAGGCAATCAAGGCTGTTTTAGCCGGTACACTATCCGTAGCATCGAAGACATAATCAAAGTCTTTACTGATATATTTTTCCAAGTTCTTAGGCGTAACAAATGCATGCACGGCACTGACTTTAATGCTGGGATTAATGTCCAGAAGCCTTTCAGACATAGCTTGCGCTTTCATTTGACCCACGGTTGAGCTTAAAGCATGTACTTGTCGATTTATATTTGAGACACAAACATCATCCAAATCAAATAAGGTAATCGCACCAATACCTGAACGAGCCAAGGCTTCAGCAGCCCAAGAACCAACACCACCAATCCCTATAATCGCGACATGGCTTTTGCCAAATAACTCTAGTGCTGGCAAGCCATATAAGCGAGCAATGCCACCAAAACGATATAACCGATCTTTAGCATCAGCTTGATGACTAGTTTGATTATCACCAACTAAGCCATCATTTAATAAGCCTGAAGACGTATCACTCATGTTTAATTGGGTTATATCGCACCATGATCTTTTAATACTTGAGCATAGTCTGTGGAACTTATGTGTGACGAAATACGAGACAATAGAGTTTCGCCCTCTAAAGACTGAGCATTGATATCATGACCCGCTTCAACAAACATGACTATAAAGCGCGCAAAGAATGCGGCAGTCATATGCTGATAGGCTTGCCTTAAAATATGATAGTCGGGATTAGCTTCATCTTGAGGCTTTAACAATAGAAATCCTTTTATACGGTCATCGCTCCACTGCTCATCTTCGACTTTTGGCTGACTTGGTCCACTCACGTTTTTCACCTTATTTAAAAAATAGGCCATTATATAGATCAAAACTGATTGGCGAAAGATAGATTAAAATGCCCAATCCGTTTGCTGGCATTCAGGATCATAAATATTAATTTCTACACGACGGTTTTTAGCTCTATTCTCAGGCTTATCATTATCTGCTAAAGGGTTTGTCTCAGCTCTACCCGCTGCCATCACTCTATTTACATCTATCTTATTATTAAAAATAAGCTGATGAACCACGCTAACAGCCCGGGCTGCTGATAAATCCCAATTAGAACGAAAACGTCTTGAATTGACGGGTAAATTATCGGTATAGCCTGAAACGATAATATCACCTTGGCACTGAGCTAAAACATTTTCAATCTTTTCTATAATGGGCAACATATCTGCCTTAAGCTCTTCGCTACCAGAGGTAAATGTAGATGCTTCAGAAAAGCGAACAACGACTTTGTCAGCGTCATAACTAACAGACAGAGAATTAGACAAAATTTCAGACTCAAGAGCACTTACTAGGTTTTCGGTCAATTTATCAATATTAGGATCTATATGAGTAGCTTTTACAGGCTCTTCTTTTGGATCCTCAAGCAACTTGATATCTGGCTCATCAAAGTCTTCGAATTCTTTCTCTAACTCAGACTGTTTTTTTGCCGGTGGTGGAATGACAGGATTTTCAGCAAAAATAACGCGGCCGCCCAATTTGTTATCCCCGCTTAGCGCTGAGGCGCCAAATGAAGACGACATTGCCACTGCCATTTTTTCATATTTTTCTAAGTCCATATTAGAAAAACTCAAAAGCAATATAAAGAAGGTCAATAACAACGACATCAAGTCCGCAAAGGTAACTATCCATCCACTGCCATTGTTTTCTTTAGGTTTTGGTCTTGGGATAGCCCTCATAAAACTACTCTTCAGCCTTGAATATGGCTCTTTGAGCTGGTGGCAAATAGGTTGAAAGCACTTCGGTAATGACCCGCGGGTTCTGACCCTTAAGAATATTTTGTACGCTAGTTATAACAAGAGACATATTACGATGTTCATCTAGCGCCTTTAAGTTCAATTTATCAGCTAAAGGTATCGCAACCATTTGAGCAATAAAAGCTCCATAAAATGTAGTCAATAAGGCGACGGCCATCGCAGGCCCAACAGAATTAGGGTCTTCCATGTTGTTAAGCATCTGAACTAAACCAACCAAGGTTCCCAGCATCCCCAAACCAGGAGCAGTTTCTGCCACTCCTCTAAACACTTTTTCAGAAATACTATAGCGCTCGATAGATTGCTCTAGCTCTTGAATGAGTAGTTCTTCAATAAACTCGGTCGGGTGTCCATCGATACTTAATGCAATTCCTTTTGCTAAAAAAGGATCTTCAATTTCAACATTCTCTAAGCCAAGAATTCCCTCTTTTCGAACAACGCCAGATAATTCACGCACTTTTTGAATTAGAGTTATGGGATTTTCTGTTCTTTCTAAAAAAACCGTCACTAGTGCCAACTTAAACGACTCGACAACAGAAGTAAGTCGATACTTAATCAGCGTGACAGCCAAGGTTCCAACCAAGACAATAGTAAGCCCGGGTAAATTCACAAAATCCAAAAGGCTGGAGTCGATTAAAATCGCTCCAACAACAATAAGTATTCCAAGTATAAGACCGATAAGGGTCGCTAAATCCATAATCTACCAAACCTTGATTACCTGATTAGTTGAAATCAGGAACGTTAATAAGTTTTTAAATAGTATCCCAAGCTATGCATCCCGCAATAATTGAATCACTTCTTTTGTATCAGGGCGAACGCCACGCCAAACCTGAAATGCTTCTGCCGCTTGCTCTACAAGCATACCCAAACCGTCATACACAGCATGGACATTACATACTTTTGCCCAAGCATTAAATACCGTATCTTCCTTTGAATACATCATGTCATAAACATCAGTATTTGATGAAAATATGGCTGCCGAAATATTTGGTAACTCTCCACTCAAACTGGCTGAAGTACCATTTATCACAATATCAAACGACTCATCTAACTGTTCATAGCTTTGTGATGCTATAACACTGTAATCTGAAAACAAGTCAACTAAGGCCTGTGCTTTAGATAATGTCCGGTTTGTAATAGTAACTGCCGCAGGCCCTTCACTGAGTATAGGCTGTAAAACACCTCTTACCGCTCCACCAGCACCAATTATTAATATTTTTTTCCCTTTAAGCTGGACATCGTTATTTTTTAAGTCGCTTACCAACCCAATTCCATCGGTATTCTCACCACAAAGAAGGCCTTTGTCATCAAGATATAAGGTGTTCACAGCCCCGGCTAAACGAGCCCTGTCGCTAAGTACCTCACATAATGACCAAGCATCTTCTTTAAATGGCACCGTAACATTTAGACCTCTACCTTTATTCTCAAAAAATTGCCTAATCACTAAAGCAAAGCCATCAAGAGGCGCTTCAATTGTCTTATACTCGAGCTTCTGTTTTGTTTGGTGCGCAAACAAACTGTGAATAAGCGGAGATTTACTATGAGAAATAGGATTTCCGACGACTGCATACTGATCCATAAACATGCTCAACTATTCGCCTAAAAGCCAATCTTGGTGTGGAAGAAAAATCTCAGTCAGCTCTGCTTCTCGAGAGCCTGCCTCCACTTGATAGTCATAATCCCATCTTACAAGCGGCGGTAACGACATTAAAATTGACTCGGTTCGCCCTCCAGATTGAAGGCCGAATAAGGTCCCTCTATCAAACACCAAATTAAATTCAACATAACGTCCTCGCCGGTGCAACTGAAATTGACGCTCTCTATCGCCATAATCAAGGACTTTACGCCTCTCAACAATGGGTGTGTAAGCAGGTAAATAGCTATTGCCAACCGCCTGCATAAACTTAAATGACTTTTCAAAACCCCACTTATTTAAGTCATCAAAAAATAAGCCACCTACACCTCTAGCCTCATTTCTATGTTTCAGAAAGAAATATTCGTCGCACCATTTTTTATATTCCTTGTACACTGTATCGCCAAAAGGCGCACAAGCTTGAGCAGCAATTTGATGCCAGTGCCGACAATCATCTTTAAAACCGTAGTACGGCGTCAAATCGTAACCACCACCAAACCACCAAATAGGGTCTTCACCTTCTTTTTCTGCGATAAAAAAGCGCACATTAGCATGCGAGGTCGGAATATAAGGGTTTTCAGGATGCATCACTAAAGACACACCCATTGCTTGAAAGCTTCGACCAGCCAGTTCAGGTCGCGCATGAGTGGCAGAAGCAGGTAACTGACCACCATGAACATGAGAGAAATTAACACCGCCCTTTTCAAAGACAGCGCCATTCGTGATAACTCGTGTTCGGCCGCCACCCCCTTGAGGTCTATCCCATGAGTCCTCTTGAAATCTGGATTGACCATCTTGTACTTCCAACCCTTCACAAATGTCATCTTGCAAGGATAACAAATACGCTTTAACCCGCTCTAACATGTCACTGCTCCAATCCTATCGGTTTTAATCACGTAATATATTACCTGTTGCAAGATCTATAATTTGAGAAGGCCGTGAAGCCCCGCCCAGCTTTCCCGGAAGTAAGTAATCCAAATCACCTTTAAAATACTGACGAACCTCATACACACTCATCGCAGGCTTTTTCCCTGCTGGGTTTGCTGAGGTAGATATTATTGGCCCACCAAAAAACTGGCATAGCTCTTTAATAGCCGGATGCTTACTGACTCTAACAGCAACACCTGAATGAGATCCACGTATCCAAGCCGGTGTTATCTGCATAGGGTCGGGGACTATCCAGGTCGTTGGTCTCACCTCTGGTGCACGAAAGCGTGCCTCCATATCAAAACCAAGAGGTTTAAGCAGACTGGTAAAATGCTCAACATTTGAACTCACCAATATTAAACCTTTTTCGACAGGTCGATCTTTAAGCGCTAATAAATATTCAACCGATGTCGCTGAAAATGGGTCACATGCTAAACCCCAAACGGCTTCTGTCGGGTGCGCAATCACCCCACCCTGACGCAAAATATGAGTAGCAAAATGAGCCTGCCAGCGCAGTTTGGTATACATAGTCAAAACACCTAATGAATCAGCTCAGAGTGAAAGGATCAGATTTTACTAACTAAAGCTTCTGATAGCCACCCGCGACAGATGAAAGCACACCTTTAAGCTCTAACATCACTAAAAGATTATTTAATTCACCTACGCCCATGCTCAAGCAATGCAATAAATCATCGAAGGAAGTACTTTGATGACCCAAAACAGAAACGACCTTTTGCTCATCCATCGTTAGGTGTGAGTAATCAGCATGCGAAGTTATAGTCGTTTTTGAGCTTAAATAACCAACATTAGTTTTGCTGCCAATGACGTTTATAATATCCTCGATTTCATCTACAAGTGTTGCTCCTTGCTTTATCAGAGAATGCCCGCCTTTTGATAAGGGGTTACTGATAGAGCCAGGAACAGCAAATACCTCTCTATTTTGCTCAAGCGCAAACTCAGCGGTGATCAAAGACCCACTTTTTAAACCCGCTTCAATCACCAGTGTACCTTTAGATAAACCCGAAATAATTCTATTTCGCCGAGGAAAATTAGCAGGCAACGCACTGATATCAAGTGCTAACTCGCTGACCAAAACACCCCGTTCCTGCAACTCTATTGCTAATTTTTGATTTTGCTTTGGATAAATGCTTCCAAGTCCGGAACCTAAAACGGCACAACTTATCCCATCGGCATCAAGGGCTCCCCTATGAGCATGACTATCCACACCGATGGCTAAGCCACTAGTGACGCAATACCCTATTTCAGATAACTGCCGTGAAAATAATTTTGCATGCTGTTGGCCTGATAACGTAGGCCTTCGACTTCCAACAACAGCAATTGAATCAATATCAAAAGCACTAATTTGTCCTTGCAGATACAACAATGGAGGTGGACAGTAGATCTCTTTAAGGCTAGATGGATAAAGCTCATCATCTAAAGATACTAGGTAATTGTTCTCTTTATCTGCCCATTCTACTAAGCGATCAAAATAAGGCCCTACAATCTGATCAATTGGCTTTTTTTGTTCGGCTATTAATCGGGCTAATTTAGTTTTTATACCGCTTTTTAATAGCTGTTCGTAGGGAGCCTGTAAAATATCTTCGACTGTAGCAAAATACTCATACAGCTGATGAAAAGATTTAAGCCCTAAGCCTTTAATATGGGAAAGCTGTAAAACAGCAAGACAAGAATCGGAAACTGGATAAGCTCCCGAATAGGTAGAATTAAACATTTCGATCTTCCTTGATCAAAAAAGGCGCTAACTAATAAAGAAAGCGCCTTCGAATAAATATAATTTCGTCAATAAATTAAGGCGTTCGAACCTCGTCCATTACAGCTAAAGGCCTAGTCGCTTTTAGTATTAAACCATAACTTAACTTATCGAAGACTCTAAAAATCATCATGATACCAGCACGCTCTGGTGGAAGCTCAAT
>CAXBKC010000093.1:0-10538 GCA_963975615.1 uncultured Oleiphilus sp. | reverse complement strand
TCTCATTGGCTAAGCGACGCCCTGCGGTATTATCTCGTGCTGATATTTTCCAGCGATTATGGTGAACCATGTAGAGTCCAAACTCATCGAAATATTCATCAATTAATTGAATTAAGAAATGCAGTTTTTTATCAGCACCAACCTGAACTATGATATCTGCATCGGTATGCAGATCTAACCATATAGCTATCGCTGAGGAATCATAGAGAATCTGGTTTTTAGGACCAAAGAGAAAAGGAACTAGAGGGAATTCATCGTATTCAGTGAAGTCTGGATAGCTCAGCTTTAATAACCCAATTCTAAGCAGTTTTAAGCGTAGTAGAATTTTAATGTTTTCAACAGTACTTGCTTCGCGAGGAAATTCACGAAAAGGTCTCTTTTTGGCTTTTAGAATGGCTACTAATTTTAAGTGAAATGGCGATAATTCGGAACCATACAGAACCCAAGAATCTTTCATACTTGACCTTTTAAACTGTCTATTCAGTTTTTTCAGATGAAAAGATCTCTATCTGGAGGGTATTTAAATTTGACGAAATTCCAGTGAGTAATTCTGCTAAGGCTTTATAATGGACTTCACTTTCACTTAGCTCCAGTTCAATAAATTGCGGTGCACATTGCTGAATACGCTTAATAACCCATAAAAACTCAATTTGGGTTCTATCAGCATCCTCTAGTTCTTCATGTGAAAAGGTTTCAAGAATTTTGTAAAACTCATCATGATAAAACCCTGCTGCTTTATAAACATATACGGCTTTGCTTGCCAATATTTGTATTGAATGCCCTTGTTTGCCAAGAGTAATATCTGAAAATATAAAGAGAACTTTCTGTATGCTCTCGAAAATATCTTTAATGGCTTGGCTACGACTAATCACTAGATCTGCCATTTGCAGATATGCGGCATCTTCATATTGTTGAAGAGAACTTAACTTTGAACGCTTCAATACGATAAAAGCTGCTTCATGGGATGCCTGACGCGAGGATTTGCTGTTTACTTTTAAGTAAGCTAATACTGAAGACAGGGATTGCTCTTTGTTAAAAGCAGCCGAGCGCGCCCGAATCCTGAATAATAAATCACTCATACCCGTTAATTGGCCTAAATCACCTAAACTGTCGGCATTTTTTGATGAAGGGTAACCAGCACCGTCAAAGCGTTCATGATGTTCGAGAATTGCAGTGATGATTGATTCAGGGAAACATTCTAAATTTCCAACTATGATAGAAGAAATGACTACATGACTTTGCATCGAGCGCCATTGCTCTGGCGTAAAACCACCTTCCATCATGACAACATCTTCTGGGATATGTAATAAACCTAAATCCTGAAATAGTGATGATACAAACACATTATAAATATCGTCTTTAGACCAACCCAACTCTCTAGCAACGATACCGCTAAACCAAGCGCCAAATAGGGTTCTTTCATAGGCCTGAGGGTAGCGTTCTTTCAGTACGGTGAGCTTTTGTAGCAAAGTAGGGTGGAAAGACTTAAGTACACAGAGATGTCTTAATAAGGCTTCAGCATCATTGCTTTTGTGGATTTTTTTGAAGTCTTCATGCTTTGCAAATAGCTGATTGAATTCGCTCTGCAAGTCTTGATTCTTAAGTGGCCGAGATAAATGTACGACTTCATCGATTGGCTTAGACAGTTTATGATTCGATAATAGGCTAGCCGTTTTCTTACTGATTGACATACCTTTAGCCAAAAGAAGAATACCAAACTGGTTATAGATGTCTTCTTGGGCAATTGCCTCATTATTTTTACTGACCGCTGCTAAATGATCAATATATATATCAGCAACAGACGGATCAAAACTTTGCTCTGTATTAATAATATTACTCCAAGGATAATACTGAGGTGACAATAGCTATAATTAATTTGGAGCTAGTGTGATAGTACTAGCGTGATTTAATAGCCTATAGTATCAGTGTAGGTTAAGTTTTTATTTTATCTATCAAGGGCGTAACAATACTTTTGTGGAAGATGGAGCATTAAGATTGAAGCCATATCTAGGCAAAATCTATGGCGACCAAAAGTATCAGAAAAATATACTAACTACGTGGGTAGTGATTATCATCAAGTAAGTTGGTAGTATTGGTGTCTAATGCAAAATTTGATATTAACTTTCGACAAATAAAAACTAAATTATTTGAAAAAGAAGTTATGTGTGTTTGTCGAACATTTGTATTTTATATTTGAACTGGTGGATTCAGATATAAATTTAACTTTTTCACCAACAATCATGAGTAAAGAAAGATGGCTAAAGGTACAGTTAAGTGGTTCAACGCAGATAAAGGTTTTGGCTTTATTACACCTGAAGATGGCAGCAAAGATTTATTTGTTCACCATTCAGAAATTCAAGCTGGTGGCGGTTACGCTACATTGAATGATGGCCAACAAGTTGAGTATGAAGTTGGTCAAGGCCAGAAAGGTCCATGTGCTAATAAGGTTGTTCCTGTATAAAGGACGACTATAACGCTGGACTCATTTGATCACAGACTACTGTCACTTTTTTGTATATATCTATTGCGAAAAGGTGATTGTAGTTTCTAGATAATGAGTCCAGCGCTATATGTAAACAATTCAAATAAGATAATGAACCTTTCTTTGCCTCATCTTGAAGGCAACACTGCAGATCTAAAGTGTTACAACAGCATATCAAATAGTTCTTTCCTATCTTCAAAAATTACCAGCCCCTCTGCTAAACAAAACTAACATATCGATTTTTTACTGAAATCTGAGTCTATCGATTCTTTAAAAAGAAGAGAGCCTAGGTTATTGTAGGGTAAAGTTAATTGAGTAAGATTTATTACTCATAAATATAGAATTTTAGTCAGCTAATACTGACTCCATACTTGAAAACCCACACATCATAGAATTGAATAAACTAACTTAGTTTCAATAAAATTATGTATTTGGCTGAGTTGCTTTTTTTGTTAGAGGATAAATAATGGCTAAATCATTACAAGAACAGCTTATGGGCTCAGGCTTAATAGATAAAAAGAAAGCCAAAACAATTCAAAAGGAAAAGAGGATACAGCGTAAGCAATTGCCGAAAGGTCACGCCCTGGATGACAAAGAAAAAGAACGTTTAGAAAAATTAAAACAAGAAAAAATAGAAAAAGATAAAAAATTGAATAAAGAAAGAGTGCAAGAGTTAGAAAAGAAAGCCCTAAAAGCACAAGTAAAACAGCTAATTAAAACGAATGAGGTTAGGAGGTTTGCAGGTGAAGTTGCCTTCCAATTTACAGATAATAAAAAGATTAAACGAATATATTTAGCACAAGAGCAATATGATCATCTTACGCGAGGCTTATTATCCATAGCTAATGTAAATGAAGAGTACATTTTGATTCCAAAAGGTGTCGCCAAAAAAGTGATGGAAAGAGATTCTCAAGCTATATGTTATATCTATGAGAAGGACTTAACAAAAGAACAAGAGCAAGAAGAAGATCCATATAAAGACTTTGAAATACCAGATGATTTAATGTGGTAGTCTGACTTTTGATTAATTCTGATAGTGGATAGTAGACCTTGGTAGTGCAGTTCTATTCTGCGATATATTTATTTTTTACTAAATTTAGCGGGTGAGCTGCCAGTCCATTTTTTAAATGCTCTGCTGAAAGAACTAAGTTCAGAAAATCCTAATAAAAATGCAATTTCGCTAAGCATGTGTTGGTTCTTTTTTAACAGTTCAAGTGCTTTATTTTTTCTTACTCTATCTAATAGTTCGTGAAAAGAAACCCCCTCAGCTTTTAACTTTCGATAAAGTGTGTGTCGGCTCATATGTAAAGAATAAGAGATATGCTCAGCATCAAATTCCCCAGTAGATAATGACTTTTCTATTAAACGTGACACCTTCTCACTTAAGGTATTATTCTTTTTTATTTTTGTGAGCAACAATTCTAGGTGAGAGCTTAAGAAATGAAATAAATGAGTACTTTTTTTGGGGAATGTATAGTCGAGGTATTTTTTCTTGAAGATCAATGCAGATTGTTTTTGCTTAAAGTAAACCGGGCAAGCAAAAAAATCTTCATAAAGCTTTAAGTTATGGCAATCATGCTCAAAGTGCACTTCATCCAAGATAAGTTCTGTGCTGATATGCTCTTTAATTCGGGTGACAGATAAGGCCAAGCTATGCTCTATATCCTTTTCACAATAATAGTCTGGCTTAATGCAGTGATAGCTGACGATTGCTTTATCTTCTCGTGTTTTAAGTTGGACGGTGACGGATTCATTTATTAATGAATAATATCTAATATATTGCTTTAGACCCTCACGCAGGTTCTGACTATTAAAGAACACATGAGACACCAAGCTCATCTCGTTGTTATATGGGTTCTGTGCTAAGCGCAAACCTAGATAAGGGTCATTCGTATGATTGCTAGCTAATGACCATAACGCCTTATAAACACTTAATGGTAAATTAGAGTCAGGTGCGTCTAAGTCAGAAATATCAAAGTTTAAGTGTTCTTGTATTGATAAAGAATCAAGATTTTTACTAGATAGATAACTTATTAAGGTTTTTGCAGTTGTTGTATTAACCACTAAACTATCTGTTTTTTTTGTTTGTGATTTTGTCGTCATGTCTTAGTTAAACCTTGAAAGTAGTTACTCTAAGATATATCTGAATACAGATTAAGGCCAGAAAAACTAAGGTGTAATCTTTTATTGATGATTGCAACAAATTGTCAAGTTAATGGTACATACCGTCAAGCAAAAATTACTACAGAGTCTTATAATATTGTCAGTCTTTTATTAAGACATCTATGAAATTAGTAGGGAGATATAAAATGGAATTAAAAATATTTATACCGCAAGATGAAAAAGAAAAACAAAACTGCCAAGAATTAGAGCAGTATTTAAATAGCATGTTTTTTTGCTAATCACTTAATATCAAAAGGGCGCTTTTAAGCGTCCTTTTTTATTCACCTTCTTTTAGTTTTTCTTTCAGTAAAGCATTCCTTTCTAGGTAATCATTTATCCTTTTCAGCTGTTTAGTTGTTTCCTCTGAATGTTTTGATTGGTTAGAAAAAATAAACCCTGCACGCCATTCACCTTTTTTAGCATCAAGCATAACTTTGTTGACTATTTTAGCTTCAACTTGGCTTACTTTTACTTCTGCCATATCCATTGTTAAGGATAATTTTAATTTTGTTTTTGTACCTAAAGTGGGTTCGTTAGGTACAACGAGTGCCACACCATAGATATTAAAATCTAATGCACTGGTCGAGTACCAATGAGTAAATAAGCCCTTTTTGATTTTAAGATCGGCAGATAAGCTAATCGCAGGTAATCGCCTATATTGGCGCTTTTCTTTTTCTTTAGGGAAGGTAGTCATTTATTATCTCATTAATGGAATAGGTTATTAATTATAGCTAATAACATTCTAAGTAGATGTCTTCTTGGCTATAAGGTTAGGGCAAAAGATGATTTAATCCATGAACTCTTTATGACAATGTGAGCGAATTAAAAAAATGGAGTCAGAATTACTATCAATATCTGTGAAAGGTGAAGGAGTACCTGTAATTATATTACATGGTTTATTTGGATCATCAGATAATTTAGCAAGAGTTGCAATTGAACTCGAAAAAAACTATCAAGTTTACCGTGTTGATTTAAGAAACCATGGCGACTCATTTCACCATAAAGAAATGGATTACCCTCTCATGGTTGAAGACCTTAAAAAGCTAATGGGCCATCATGGCATCGCTAGAGCGAATTTACTTGGTCATTCAATGGGAGGCAAAGTGGCTATGGCTTTTGCCTTGACCTACCCCTCAAGTGTCCAGAAGCTGATTGTTGCAGATATTGCCCCAGTTACTTATACGCCACATCATCAAACTATTTTAAAAGCATTGAATTCGGTACCACTAGATACCGTTACAAATAGACGAGAAGCAGATGGGTACTTAGCTAAATACATTGATGAGCCTGGAGTCAGACAATTTCTTCTAAAGAGTTTGGATTTTTCTAACAAACTCTCACCTGCCTGGAAATTCAATCTATCCGCTATACTTGAAAATTATGCTAGTATTTTGAGTGGTAATGATTCTTTGCAGAAATTTAGTGGTGATACTTTATTTATTGCGGGTGGTAAGTCAGACTATATAAAACCAGAATATAAACAAAAAATCATGACCTTATTTCCGAAGGCCCAATTGAAAATTATTCCTGATGCGAGCCATTGGCTGCACGCCGAGAAGCCACAGCTATTTATAAGTATTTGTCAGCGATTTTTAGAAGAAAAATAATAATTCATTCTTAATATAAAGAAACAAGTCACACATAAAGAAATTAGATTAGTAATCCTATTAGCTTAAGTTTTTTGGCGCTTTATTTATGTGTACTGTGATAGTTTTACCCCCTCAAAAAATGGAGCATAAACATGAAAATAAAAAATATTAGTTTAGGTTTAGCCTTGGTAGCTTCGGCTTATGCCATGCCTTCTTTTGCAGCTAACACTTTAGAAAATGTTAAAAAGTCTGATGTTCTGAGTTGTGGTGTGAGTACAGGCCTAGCCGGTTTTTCTCAAAAAGATGAAAAAGGCCAATGGAGTGGTTTAGACGTCGATGTATGCCGTTCAGTTGCGGCAGCTGTCTTAGGCGACGCGTCTAAAGTTCAATTCAAACCATTAACAGCAAAAGAGCGCTTTTTAGCACTGCAGTCGGGAGAAGTGGACATTCTCTCTCGAAACACTACCTGGACTCACACACGTGATACTTCTTTGGGTTTAAATTTTGCGGGTGTTGTTTATTATGATGGTGCAGGCTTCATGGTGAATAAAAACTTGGGTGTAAAAAGCGCGCTTGAATTAGATGGTGCAAATGCATGTATTCAGGCAGGCACATCAACAGAGTTAGCCATTTCTGACTTCTTCCGTGAAAACAAGATGAATTATAAAGCAATAACCTTTGATACTTCAGATCAAACACGTGCAGGCTTTGAATCAGGACGATGTGACTTTCTGGTATCAGATCAATCGCAATTATATGCATTACGTATAGGTCTTCAGAAGCCTGAAAATTCAATTGTTTTACCTGAAGTTATTTCAAAAGAGCCTTTAGGGCCGGTGGTTCGACAGAATGATGATGAATGGTTCAATATTGTTAAATGGTCTTTAAATGCTTCGATTGAGGGTGAGTATCAAGGAGTGACATCGAAAAATGTGGATCAGTTGAAAGCAAAGGGAAACCCTGGGCAAAAAAGATTACTTGGTTCAGAGGGTGATTTAGGTCAGAAGTTAGGCTTATCTGATGATTGGGCTTACCAAATCATCAAACAGGTTGGTAATTATGCAGAGTCATTCGAGCGTAATGTTGGTCAAGAATCGCCTTTAAAAATTAAAAGAGGTTTAAACGCACAATGGAATAAGGGTGGTATTTTATATTCACCTGCTATGCGTTAATTAGTTGTTAAAAAAGGGAGCATTAATTGCTCCCTTTTTTCAGCTTACTGAAAAGATATCTTAATTCCGCGAAGAAGTATTATGTATGTTTTCTAAAAAAACGATTGAACAAATAAAATTAGAAACTCGTCCAAATAGTGCGAGTCTAAACTCTTTTTATAACAACCCAAAATATCGTGGTTGGATATATCAAGCCTTATTAGCCATTTTCTTGATTGGTTTCTTTTATACTATTGTCTCCAATACATTAGCCAATATGGAGGCTCAAGGTATTAAAAGTGGCTTTAGTTTTCTAAGTACATCGGCGGGTTTTGATGTATTGATGACACTCATTACATTTGAAACAACAGATAGCTACTTAAGAATTTTTGCTATTGGCATATTAAATACTATTTTGGTGTCGTTAGTAGGAATACTCTTTTCGACTATTCTTGGCTTCATTTTTGGAATTGCTTATTTTTCTCCGAATTACCTAATAAAAAAAATAGCGACTACATATGTAGAAGTATTTCGGAATATTCCTGTTATCTTACAGGTCATTTTTTGGTATACCATTTTTAATACTCTGCCTATAGCGCGTGAAAGTATTAATGTTGGTGACTCAGTATTCCTTAATGTAACAGGCTTATATTTGCCAAAGCTGGTAGGTGAAGCCGGCTCTGGCTTTGTGTATATCGCGATATTTCTCTCAATGATAAGCATGTTTTTTGTGAAACATTGGGCACGAAAGCGGCAAGAAAAATCAGGCCAACAATTTCCTGTTTTATGGGTTTGTTTAGCTATATTGGTCGGCTTACCAACACTAACTTTATTGATTTCAGGTATACCGTTTCATTTTGATTACCCCGAACTGAAAGGTTTTAATTTCAGTGGTGGAATTACCGTCATCCCTGAATTTATGTCACTAGCTGTAGCACTTTCTATATACACCGGTGCGTTTATTGCTGAGGCAGTTCGAGCAGGTATTCAATCAGTGCCACAAGGCCAAACTGAAGCGGCGAGAAGTTTGGGATTAAAAGAAAGTAAAATCATGTCGCTTATAGTCGTGCCGCAGTCTATGCGTGTCATCACGCCGATGCTTAATAGTGAATATCAGAGCCTTGTAAAGAATACTACCGTAGCAACAGCGATTGGTTATCCTGAATTATTCACTGTATTTGCGGGCTCCGCATTAAACCAGGTAGGGCAGGCTGTCGAAATCATGTTTATGACTTTAGTGATTTACTTTGCTCTTAATATGACTATTTCATTTGTTATGAATCGTTTTAATAAGCGAACTGAATTAACGACACGTTAAGGAGAAGCATTTGGAAGTAAAAAAGTTTTCACCATTACCAGATCAGCCCGCACCGATAACAACAATCGGGCCGATAGCGTGGATAAAATATAATTTATTCTCATCCTTTTTTAATATTGTTGTTACCTTGCTGATTAGTACCGGGCTATTTTTAGTCGTTCCTGATGCATTGGATTGGTTATTTTTCTCGGCAAACTGGTCTGGGACAACTCAAGATGATTGTGTAAAAGATGGCGCTTGTTGGGTATTTATCAGTGCTTGGTCAAAACAAATCTTCTATGGTAGTTATCCGTTAAATGAGCTTTGGCGAGTAAATACATCGTTGCTGTTATTAGTCGTTATAATTGCTACCTCATTTATATTGCCGGCACGCTTAAGAAATAAAGTTTCAATCCCCGCTTATCTTTTATTGCCTTTTATTTGTTTAATGATTTTAGAAGGCAGTTATATTGGCTTAGAACCGGTTAGTACCGATTTATGGGGCGGTTTCACTTTAAATGTCTTAATTGCCGCTGCGAGTATCATTATTGCCTTCCCCTTAGGTTTTTTATGGGCTCTTGGGCGGCAATCAAATATGCCGTTCGCGCGTTCTGTGAGCGTAACGTGCATTGAGTTTTTTAGGGGTACGCCGATATTAGCGTTATTTTTTATGGGCTCAGTGATGTTGCCACTTTTTTTTCCTGCTGATATGAATGTTGATAAATTGCTTCGAGTTTGGATTATTCTGGTGCTCTTTATGGCCGCTTATATGGCAGAAGTGTTTCGTAGTGGCTTTCAGGCTATCCCAAGCGGTCAATATGAAGCGGCAGACTCGCTAGGTTTAGGATATTGGCAGAAGACCTTACTAATTATCTTCCCTCAAGTAATCAAGGTATCTATGCCCAACATTTTGGCGACATTTGTCATGGTGTTTAAGAATACTGTTTTTCTCTTAGTCATTGCTGTACCTGAAATGTTGCAAGTGGTTATGTCTGCTTTAAGTAATTCAAATTGGTTGGGTGGACATGCAATAGAAGGGTATTTGTTTGTTGGCTTCACTTTTTGGATAAGCTGTTTCAGCATGTCATTACTGGCCACTTCGATTGAAAAGAAACTAGATACCAGCCATCAGAATTAGGATTTTATTATGAATACAAGTGAGCAAAATTCTGAATTAAAAAGTGATGAGAAAGATATCATCATCATTAAGGACATGAATAAGTGGTATGGTAATTTTCATGTGCTTAAAGATATAAATCTGACAGTTAAGAAGGGTGAGAAAATTGTAATTTGTGGTCCCTCAGGTTCTGGTAAATCGACCATGATTCGATGCATCAATAGGCTTGAAGAGTTTCAGAGAGGCTCATTGATCGTCAATGGTGTTGAGATGATTGAGAATGTTAAAAATATTGAAGCGATTCGTCGTGAAGTAGGAATGGTGTTCCAACACTTTAACTTATTTCCACATCTGACAATTTTAGAAAACTTAACATTGGGCCCAATTTGGGTGCAAAAAAAGCCTAAAGCTGAGGCGCAAGCAATAGCGATGGAATACCTTGAGCGTGTCAAAATTCCTGATCAAGCAAACAAATATCCTGGCCAGTTGTCAGGAGGTCAGCAGCAACGGGTCGCTATTGCTCGATCTTTGTGTATGTCGCCTGAAATTATGTTATTTGATGAGCCAACGTCTGCGTTAGACCCTGAAATGATTAAAGAAGTATTAGATGTGATGGTCGAATTAGCAGATGATGGCATGACAATGTTATGCGTTACCCATGAAATGGGCTTTGCTAAAAAAGTCGCTGACAGAGTGATCTTTATGGATGCAGGGGAAATTGTAGAAGAAAACACTCCTA
>CAXBKC010000092.1:0-10639 GCA_963975615.1 uncultured Oleiphilus sp. | reverse complement strand
GTCATGATTGCCAACAATATTAATGTGTAAAATCGAAGCAACTTCACCCTCATCAATACTAAGTTTTATACCCACCCTATTCTGTGGCAGCTCTATTACTTCTGCATCAACAGAAGCGGAATATCTGCCTTGCGCAACATACGAACGTAGAATTTCTAACTCAAGCCGCTCTAGCGTGACACGCTTAAAAACATTACCTTCTGACAAACCTGCTTTTTTAAGCCCGTCTCGTAAGTCATCTTCAGATATATCCTTATTACCACTAATATCAATTTTAGTAATGGATGGTCGCTCTTCAACCTTGATAACTAAATCACTACCTTCCTTAAAAAGCTGGATATCGGTAAACAGACCGGTTGCAAAAAGAGATTTTGTTGCAGAAGCTAAACGCTCTGAATCTATTGTCTCACCAGCACTTACAGGAAAGTCACTAAAAATTGTACCTGCCGAAACACGCTTCAAACCATCAACCCGAATATCAGAAATCGTAAAACTTTCAGAGGCAGAAGTAAGAAGCGAAAATGCACTAAGCACACTCAATAAAAGCAATAAAGAGATACGACTTAAACGAACGCTACTTGGCACTTTATTTACTATCGATATGCGCGTCAAAAATCTAAAAAACAAAAAAAACTCCATAAGCGACTTACTGAAGACGCATCACATCATTATAAAAAGCCAAAGACATTAGCACTAAAACAAAAGATATTCCGATTTTTATTCCAAGCATTTGCCATTTTTCTGCAAGTGGTTTTCCCCTTAAGCCTTCGAGGGCATAAAACAATATATGTCCGCCATCGAGTACCGGAATTGGCAGCAAGTTGAGAATCCCTAAACTGACACTCAGCAAACCTAAAAAGCTCAAAAAAGCTTCGGTACCTGAGCCTATAGACTCACTTGCAACTTGCGCTATTGTAATTGGGCCACTCAGATTATCTAAAGAAATCAGACCTAAGATCATTTTTTTAATGGCAATCAAGGTCATTTTTGTATCAGACCATACCTTTATAACGGCTTCGACTCCCGAATCTATTGGACCATAAGAAACCGTACGAATCATTTCTTCAGGATAACTAAAAGCGGCAACACCAATACCTAACTTACCAACGGCTTTGCCATTTTCATCATTTTGAAGCGCTGGCGTTATATCAAACTGGAGCGTACTTTCTGCACCATCGAGTGTTCTCAAAATATCTAGTCGTATTGATTTTAATGGTGACGCTTTTATAATGTCGACTAAATCAAACCACGTATCTATTCCCTGCCCTTCAGCCCGAATGATTTTATCACCCACCTTTAAGCCTGCAACTTGAGCCGGACTTTCTTCTAATATTTGGCCAAGAATAGCTGGGATTTCTGGCTTATAGGGCGTAAGTCCTAAATCACTAATTAATTCTCTTGGCTCTTTATCGACCATCCAGTCTTGAACATCGAGCATAAACCGTTGCTTATTAATTCCCGGAGCTGGGCTCGCCATAATTTCTATTTGACCAGAATCGCCAATACGATTGATCAAATTCATACTCACTGAGTGCCAGCCAAGTGTTTCTGTCTGATCAACTGCCACTATTTCATAACCAGAACGTAAGCCAGCTCGATCAGCAATAGAGTCTGTTTCTACTGAACCGATAGTCGGAATTAAGACGTTAAAACCGGAAAGGAACATTAACCAATAGGCAAGAATGGCAAACAGAAAATTAGCAATAGGCCCAGCTGATGCGATGGCAATCCGCTGTGATACAGTCTTTCGATTAAACGCTTGCGATAGTTCTTCGGAAGCGACTGGTGCTTCTCGCTCATCAAGCATTTTGACATAACCGCCCAACGGTATACTGGCGATGACAAACTCGGTACCTGTTTTATTTTTCCAGCTATAAATCGCTTTACCAAAACCCACAGAAAAACGAAGTACTTTAACACCGCACTTTTTTGCCACCCAGTAATGACCATACTCATGAATCGTCACTAGAATTCCGAGTGTCAAAATTAACGCTAATATGGGTTGAATAATATCCATCACTTAGTTGGACTCACAGTTCATAGTGTAAAGTTTCATAATGATCGCATAATTAAAGAGTGTATTTCATGAAGCAACCAACACTGAAGGCTTCAGTCTTAATAATTCTTCTCGTGCCAGCTCTCTAGCTAGCAGATCTGCCTGTAATACATCATCAACACTCGTCACCCTAACCTTAGGTGCGAGAGATAAAACGCGAGCTATAATATCAGGGATTTTATGAAAGGGGATATTACCTTTTAGAAAGGCATCAACTGCACATTCATTTGCGGCATTCAAAGTAGCACACGAAGTTCCACCCGCCTTAAACGCCTCCTGAGCTAAATCAAGACAAGGAAACGCCTTTCGGTCAGGTTTTTCAAAACTTAAATTAGCAATTGAGAATAGATCTAAAGAACTCACACCGGAATCTATGCGCTCAGGCCAAGCCAAGCCATAAGCAATAGGTGTACGCATATCAGGGTTACCCATTTGCGCAATTACCGAGCCATCTTGATATTCGACCATTGAATGAATAATACTCTCTGGGTGAACGTGAACATCAATCATTTCGGGCGCTACATCAAACAACCAGCAAGCCTCAATCAGCTCAAGACCTTTATTCATCAATGAAGCAGAATCAACAGAAATTTTCTGCCCCATACTCCAATTAGGATGATTGCAGGCTTCAGAAACAGTGACTTTTGAAATCTGTTCCTCTGAATACCCTCTGAAAGGACCACCAGATGCAGTCAGCATCACACGCCGAATATTGCTTGAAAGCCGTTCGCCACAACGATAGCCATTGGGTAAACATTGAAAAATTGCATTATGCTCGCTATCAATTGGCAAAAGAACGGCCGAGGAGCTTTCAACCTCTCTCATAAAGAGCTCTCCAGACATCACCAGAGATTCTTTGTTTGCGAGAAGAATTTTCTTACCTTCCTTCGCAGCAGATAAATTGGCCTGTAAGCCAGCAGCGCCAACAATAGCTGCCATTACAATATCAACAGACTTATGGGAAGCAACAAACTCAAGTGCTTTAGCTTCTGCTAACACTTTTGTAGACAAGCCTTTTTCTAAACATTTAGCTTCAAGTCTCTCTGCCGCATTTATATCTACAAGAACGGCGTATTCCGGCTCAAAACGGACACACAAATCAAATAGCGCACCGCACTTATCAAAGGCCGTTAAAGAGTGCACTTTATATCGATCAGGGTGACGACCAATAACATCCAGAGTATTTAAGCCAATGGAGCCAGTCGCACCCAATACGCAAACATTCTGGATATCAGAAGCATTTAAATTCACGACTTAAACTACCCAGCCTAGAGACATAAGTAAAAACACAAACACAGGAATGGCAGCAAGCAAGCTATCGATTCTATCCAGCACCCCACCATGCCCAGGCAATAACGCACTACTATCTTTAATGCCACGGACACGCTTAAACATGCTTTCTGTCAGATCACCGATAATCGAAATCATTGCGGTTATTGCAGTAATCACTAGAAATTGGATACTCATACTGAAACTTAAGCCCATTAAATATGACGTTACTGCACCTAATAGCATCGCCGCAGCGATACCACCCCAAGCCCCCGCCCAGGATTTTCCAGGCGACACATTTGGCGCTAACTTGCTTTTACCCCAAGCCTTACCAGTGAAATAAGCACCAACATCAGCTGCCCAAACCAGCAGCAAAATATACAAAATAAGTAGCAGAGGATTAAACGATTCTATAGGCGTGAAAGTCGCTTCTCGAATGAACACCAATGCTTTCCACATTGGAAGAATGACAACGAGACCTAGAAGCACACTAACACCAGGATGCTTCCAGTACCTTGAAGAGTCTGGATAAGTCATTACCAATAATGTCGCAATAATCCACCACATAATTGAGACAGTCAGCACCCAAGCCACTGATATATGAGGAACTACTTTAAATAGCAAGGCGGCAATTAACAAGGCATAAGTAACCCTAACCACCTGCGTAGTAAGCGAAGATAAATTAGCCCACTCCCAAGCGGCAATAGCGAGAATTGCAGCAAAAAACCAAGAGAAATGGATAGGTTCCAATAGAAAAACACCACATAAAACCAGTGGAGCTAGAACCAGGCCTGTAATTATTCGTTGTTTAAGCACAAGATCACCTTTATTCAGCTTAAGAGGAAGAAGACTGCTGCTCTAATTGATCATCAGTTTGACCAAATCGACGTTTTCTATTTTGATAGGCTGCAAGTGCCTGGAGCATTTGCTCAGAACCAAAATCAGGCCAATAAAGATCTGAAAAATAAAACTCTGCATAAGCTAATTGCCACAACATAAAATTACTGATCCTCAACTCACCGGCTGTTCGGATCATAAGGTCTGGCATAGGCAAATCACCCAGCGATAGATGTGATTGAAAAAGCTCATCATTAACATCTTTGGAACTAATATGCCCACTCTCAACTTGTTCTGCAATCTTTTGGCTCGCCTGAACAATATCCCATTGCCCACCATAGTTTGCAGCAATAACTAAAGTCATACCGGTATTATTGGCAGTAAGCGTTTCAGCACTTAACATATGTTTCTGAAGTTTTGCGCTAAATGGCTGCCGATCACCAATTATTTTAAGACGAATATTATTCCGATGAATTTTTTTTACTTCTCGCTCCAAAGCAAATAGAAACAGCTTCATCAAAGCGCTTACTTCATCTTTCGGGCGCCGCCAGTTTTCACTACTGAAGGCAAAGAGAGTTAATACTTCAACCCCCTCTTCTGCACAGGTTTTAACAACATCTCTTACAGCTTCAACCCCTGCTTTATGGCCTGAAACACCAAGCAGTTTTCGCTGCTTTGCCCAACGATTATTGCCATCCATGATAATCGCCACGTGACGAGGTAAATTACCTGAACTTAGTGGAATGTCCGCACTCACATTAATATCCATTTTATATACTTAGAGCTGAAACTCTATAAGTGCCAAACCATTTAAAATCGGTATGGCACTCTGTCGTATTCATAGTTAGTAAAATATCGCGAGATCAGACAGACATTAGATCTTTTTCTTTATCCTGAAGATGAGAATCAACTTCTGCAACATACTTATCTGTCAGTTTTTGAATGCCATCAGCTGCACGCTTCTCATCATCTTCGGATATTTCTTTTTCTTTAAGCAGCTCTTTAATGTCGGAGTTCGCATCGCGACGAACATTACGTATAGAAACACGTGCAGATTCAGCATCAGCTTTTGCAAGCTTTACCATATCACGGCGAGTTTCTTCCGTTAGTGCCGGCATAGGAATACGAATTAAATCACCATTACTTGAAGGGTTAAGGCCCAAATTCGCGGCCATGATAGCTTTTTCAATCACTGGAACTAATGGCTTTTCCCAGACAGAAATTGATAATGTTCTACCATCTTCAACATTTACGTTTGCAATTTGCTTCAGCGGTGTCGGCGTTCCGTAATATGGCACCATGACGCTATCTAAAATACTTGGATGCGCACGACCAGTACGTATTTTTGCGAAAGCCACTCCTAGCGCCTCAACACTTTTTTTCATGCGCTGTTCTGATTCTTTACTTATATCATCTAACATACTTTTTCCTCTTCAAAGTATTTTCACTAGATAGAGGCCAATTCCCTATCTAGCATAAACTCACTTGATTCAGTTACCACCGTATTAATTTGAGGTGATCAACGTTCCATCAGTCTCACCGACCATAATACCAATTAATACACCCGGCTTATTCATATCAAATACACGGACGGGCATATTATGATCTCTGCATAAGCAAATAGCCGTGAGATCCATCACCCCTAATTTTTTATCCAGTACTTCGTCATAACTTAAACTGTCGTATTTAACGGCTGTCGGATCTATCATCGGGTCTGCGTTATAAACACCGTCGACCTTTGTTGCCTTCAATACTAGATCTGCATCAATTTCAATGCCACGCAAACACGCCGCTGAATCGGTTGTAAAGAAAGGATTACCCGTTCCCGCACTAAAAATAACGACTTCACCATTCTTTAAATTACGGATTGCACTACGACGATCATAATGCTCTACAACACCACTCATTGGGATTGCCGACATCACTTTAGTAGAAATATTTGAGCGCTCTAATGCATCTCTCATGGCCAAAGCATTCATCACAGTCGCCAGCATTCCCATGTGGTCACCGGTCACACGATCCATACCTGCGGCACTCAATGCCGCACCTCTAAATAGGTTCCCGCCACCAATCACTAGCCCAACCTGGACACCAACTCCAACAAGCTGACCTATCTCCAAAGCCATTCTATTTAAAACTTTAGGGTCAATACCAAAGTTTTCATCGCCCATTAAGGCTTCACCGCTTAACTTTAATAGAATACGTTTATATTTTGGTTGAGGATTCACAGGCATATTTTTATCTCTTAACTCATCAATTTGTTAATAACAAAATACTCAAAAGACATACCCAAACGGAAAATAATACTTCAACTGTCTAAAGCTATGCTCGAAATATCACCTTTACAGGTACAATCTTTATAAATATGCAGTAGTAGATACAATAATGCCGCATACAAACCGGATTAAATGATTTGCTATGCGGCACATTGGCGTCAAATTGTAGCAGGAAATGTTTTACCAATAAAAAACTATTTCCAGCTAATTGACTCGAGTCGTCAATTAAAGCTCAAATTAGCCTTTTAATTGTGCAGCGACTTCGTCTGCAAAACTAACAACTTCTTTTTCAATACCTTCACCAACTTCGAAGCGAACCATCGCAACAACTTCAGCACCGGCTTTTTTAACTAAATCGCCAATTTTCACTTCTGGATTTTTAACAAAGGGTTGGTCTAGCAAACTAATCTCTGCAAGATATTTACCAATTCGACCACCAATCATTTTCTGGATGATTTCAGCAGGCTTGCCACTTTGTTCTGCTTGAGCCGTGAAAATTTCCTTTTCTTTCTCGATCAAATCTTCAGGAACGTCTGACTGTCTAACAAACAGAGGATTAACCGCAGCGATATGCATAGAAATATCTTTCGCTAACTCAGCATCACCACCAGTTAAGGCAACCAAAACACCGATTCTGTTGTTACCGTGGACATACTGCCCTACAACCGCATCAGATAGAACAACGATACGACGAACAGAAATATTCTCGCCAATTTTCTGAACTAATGCTTCTCGAGCTTTTTCAAGATCGCCTTCCATCAATTTAGCAACGTCAGTTTCGTTAGATGCTGAAACCTTATCAACAACCTGATCAACAAATGCCAAGAAACCAGCATCACGAGCTGCGAAATCAGTTTCAGAGTTAACTTCTACCAATACACCAGACTTTCCATCTTCAGAAATTCTAGCAGCTACAACGCCATCAGAAGCAGTTCTACCTGCTTTTTTAGCAGCTTTCATACCGCTATTTTTTCGCATTTCTTCAATCGCTTGCTCAACATCACCATTCGATTCAACCAATGCTTTTTTACATTCCATCATGCCAAGACCAGTACGGTCACGTAATTCTTTTACTAAGGAAGCGCTAATAGCAGCCATGTTAAGTCCTCTATAAATTTTCAAAAAAAAAGAGGCGAACCTCTTTTAATTGCTTTGGGCGTTAACACAACCCAAAACACCATTGTTCAAACTAGCTCGCTAGAGCAAAAATTATTCAGCAGCTGGCTCACCTTCGCTTGCTGCTTCAGTTGCTGCTGCAACCTCAACGTACTCATTTCCACCTTTAGATGAACCTTCAAGTACTGCGTCTGCGAATGCTTTAGCATAAATCTGAATTGCGCGAATCGCATCATCATTACCAGGAATGACGTAATCAACACCATCAGGGTTGCTGTTTGTATCAACAATACCAATAACTGGAATACCTAGCTTGTTTGCTTCTTTAATTGCAATACGCTCATGATCAACATCAATTACGATCAACGCATCAGGCAAACCGCCCATTTCCTTGATACCACCAATACTACGCTCTAGCTTTTCCATTTCACGAGTCAACATCAAAGCTTCTTTTTTGGTGATCTTCTCAAAAGTACCATCTTTGCTTTGTGCTTCAAGCTCACGGTAACGACGAATGCTTTGACGAATCGTTTTGTAGTTAGTCAGCATACCACCCAACCAACGGTGATTTACATAAGGCATACCTGAGCGGATAGCCTCTTCTTTAATGATTTTGTTTGCTGCACGCTTAGTACCAACAAACAAGACCTTGTTTTTGCCTTCAGCAAGACGTTTAACAAGATCTAGCGACTCATTAAATGCAGGAACTGTTTTTTCTAGGTTGATGATATGAATTTTGTTACGAGCACCAAAAATATACTTACCCATTTTCGGGTTCCAGTAACGAGTTTGGTGTCCAAAGTGTACGCCTGCTTTTAGCAGGTCACGCATAGAAACTGATGCCATTTTTAAGATTCCTTAAATAGTTTGGGTTAAACCTCCACGCCTCCCACTACTCAACCGATAATTTAAAATTTCAAAATTACCAGCACCCAGAATAATGTGCCGAAACGTGTGCGGATTTAGTTGCCAAGCTGAACGCCGAAAGCCTTTCTTTACGTTGTAAATCACAACACTCCAAAACAACTTCTGATAGTCCGCTCGAATTTTAGCGTGCGCTTTATACCATATTGAAGCAGAAATAGAAACATCTTTGATAAAACAGCAACGAAAATAACGCCCACAATTCTAAGCGCAATACAGCCTAATCACTATAAAAGTCAGAAAGAATTTAATTCGGCTAAAGATCAAGGTAGAATAGGTGGTTTTGTGGAGCAATTTGGCGGCAGTAAAAATATTTAGCGCTTAACATCGTTAAAAGAATCCTCCTTCTCACCTGCTTCTTGATTTTCAAATACAGCTCTGACGTTTTTCTATTTCGCGGTAGGAACAAGCTGACACTTTAAGGCATCTTTTTTACATGAATATGAAAGTTTCAATTAAAACTGCAGATGAAATTCAAAAAATGCGTATAGCAGGTCGTTTAGCTGCTGAAGTACTAGAAATGATTGGGGAGCATGTTGTCGCTGGCGTCACCACAGATCAGCTGAATACTATCTGCCATGACTACATTGTGAACACACAGAATGCGATTCCAGCGCCGCTTAACTACAAAGGCTTTCCAAAATCAATTTGCACATCTGTTAACCATGTTATATGCCATGGCATACCTTCTGAAAAGAAAACACTTAAAAATGGTGACATCATAAACATAGATATAACCGTTATTAAAGACGGCTATCATGGCGACACCAGTAAAATGTTTTTTATTGGCAAACCGAGCATTGCCGCTGAACGTCTTTGTAAAATCACCCAAGAATGCCTTTATAAAGGCATTAACTTAGTTAAACCAGGTGCAAAACTCGGCGACATCGGAGCACTTATCCAAAAGCACGCGGAAAGCAATTATTACTCTGTCGTTAGAGAGTATTGCGGTCATGGTATCGGAGCTGTTTTTCACGAGGAGCCACAGGTGATGCATTATGGCAAAGCAGGCACAGGTCTGGCACTTAAAGAAGGCATGACATTTACTATTGAACCCATGATTAATCAAGGAAAGCGACACTGCAAATTACTTCCTGATGAATGGACTGTCGTAACGAAAGATCACAAGCTTTCAGCTCAATGGGAACACACAATCCTAGTGACTGCAGATGGCTTTGAAATTTTAACCTTACGCGAAGAAGAAAAAGCTATATTTAGTTAACTCTTTTTTACCAACCCAATAAACTCAAAATATGATTCAGTAGCAATGAAAACAGCACACCTCTTGAGGCTAACATGAGCAAACAACTCGATACTCGACCTTTGACAGATCATGTCAATCTTGAGTTACTGCACTTAGGTATGCTTCAGCTTGGCTTATCCAACAACCCATTATTACCTAAATTTCTAGCCTCAGCCGAATTAACATTATCAGAAAGTTTTACTCCGCTGACACAAACAAAAACACCCGCTAAGGATACAAAGCTTCTTTTATCAAAAACTAAGGCTATTTTTGATGATATGTACCTCCAGGGTGAGGACATACAAGCACTACTCGCACTAAAAGCGTGGTTAGTGGATCAAGTTCTAGCGGCCTTATGGCAACGCTTCCCTTTTGGTGAAGAGTTAAGCTTAATTGCAGTCGGAGGTTACGGCCGTGGCGAACTTCAGCCTCATTCAGATATTGATTTATTAATCCTCATCAAAGACACGCTTAATGAGCAATTAGGCGAAGATATCTCTGCCTTCATCACCTTGTTATGGGATCTCAAGTTAGATATTGGCCATAGCGTTAGAACGATAGAAGAATGCATAAGTTCTGCACAAGAAGATGTCACTATCGCCACCAACCTTCTTGAAGCCAGAACTATTTCGGGCCAAGATAAGCTGCTTCAAACTTTATCAGTCCGAGTTTATTCAGATGAAGTATTTACATCAAAAAATTATTTTTTAGCCAAAAGACAAGAACAAAAAAGTAGGCATGAAAAATTCAGTGGCACAGAATATAATTTAGAACCTAATCTAAAGTCCTCGCCAGGCACATTAAGAGATATTCAAACCCTGGCTTGGATCACTAAACGCCATTTTGGTCCTGATGCACTGACAATAAGATCTCGATATCATTTCCTTACTGATGATGAGTTCGACACGCTAGCCAAAG
>CAXBKC010000091.1:0-10781 GCA_963975615.1 uncultured Oleiphilus sp. | reverse complement strand
AGCATGCTCAAAAAATGAAACGAGCTCCCATGAAATTTTCTGCAGATGTACAAGCGTATTTAACTCAATACCCATGGCCAGGAAATGTGCGTGAGCTTGATAATGCGATTCAGCGTTCTCTGATTCTTGCCGCTAATGGCGTTGTTAGTGTTGCTGATTTTTGCTTGGATATGGCAAATGCATCAAATTGGATTCTCGAGTCAGCCGATAGTGATAGCGTTGTTGAAACTAATGAACCAGATACGATTATCGAAGTTGGGTTAGAGTCGGAGTCTATGTCTGGTTTGGGTAAGGATCTAAAGTTGAGAGAGTATCAAATTATAATTGATACCTTAAAGCAAGAAAATGGCAAAAAGAAGAACGCAGCTGAAAAGCTGGGCATAAGCCCGAGAACGCTTCGCTATAAGCTTGCTCAAATGAGAGAGAATGGCATTGATGTGAAAGCGAGATTATCTGCTTAGCCAGATTATCTTAGTGTAATAACTACCTAGAATATATCAGGAGCTTCGGCTCCTTTTTTGTTTTTAAATTGTTGGCCTACTTTATGCTTATTCAGTAGTAATGGTCGTATTAATAACAATTTTTTGACGAGGTGATATATGTCTGGAATTAACTCCATCGCTGGAAGGGCAGATATTAATCAGGTATTAGCTGAAATGCGAAGTTTGCGCGCACAAGTGCAAAAACCGCAAGCGTTAAGGCCTGAGATATCGCCTACCCAGATTCAAGGTACTCAGCCAAGTTCAGAGATACCGAAGTTTAGCGATTTGCTGTCAAAGGCTGTGAATACAGTTAGTGAGACACAGCAGAAATCCGGTGCTATGACCACGGCATATGTGCAAGGTGACCCTTCAGTTTCACTATCGCAGGTAATGGTGCAATCACAAAAGTCTTCTGTTTCCTTTCAGGCACTAACGCAGGTGAGAAATAAGGTCGTTCAAGCGTATGAAGACATCATGAAGATGCCAGTGTAATGTTGCTTCTTGCTAAAAGTATCAATGTAACAGTGATTTTAATAAACAAAATTGAGTAAAAGTATGTATTTAAAAGCTAGTTTCGAGTCGGGAAGTATGCGAAACGTCAACTTTATGGCAGACGTTATCCAAGTTGCTCCTTCAATATTTCTAGCATACTTTAATACGCAAAAAGAGGCTTGATCAATGGCACTTGCACCCGCACAAGCAAATAATAATCTACCTATGAGTGTGGGGTCTAATGCTGACTCAGAAGCGATAGGTTCAGACAGTGATTTAATGACAGGCATAAACCGTCTGGGTATGTTTCGACAAATCGGTTTAATGGTTGGTTTGGCCGCGAGTGTAGCATTGGGTTTATGGCTGGTGCTTTGGTTGCAAGAGCCAAACTATCAGCCATTAATGAATAATATAAAAGCGCAAGACTTAGAAGAGGCGACCCGAGTATTAGGGCTTAATGGTGTTGATTATAAAATTGATCACCGCACAGGCTTGCTACTCGTCGAATCAAGCAAACTTTATGAGTCAAGAATGAAGCTGGCCGCAACGGGTATTACTAATGAGCGCTCAGTAGGTTATGAGATTTTGGATAAAGAGCAGTCTCTTGGTACTAGCCAATTTATGGAAGCTACTCGTTTTAAGCGAGGGCTTGAGGGCGAGCTTGCTCGTTCAATTGCGAGTTTTAATAACATAAGAAATGCCAGAGTTCATTTAGCGATTCCAAAACGCTCAGTCTTTGTTAGGGATACCAGGCACCCTTCAGCTTCTGTTCTTGTGGAGACCTCATCTTCGCGTCCTATAACGCGCGAGCAGGTTGATTCAATCGTTAATTTGGTGGCAGGTAGCGTCGCTGAAATGAATAAATCTCATGTCACTGTCGTTGATCAGAATGGCAATTTGTTATCGAATAATGATGAAACTGAGCTGGATAAAATGGTTTCTAAAGAATTCGAATATTCACGGAAAATGGAAGAAGTACTTAATAAGCGTATAAATAGTCTATTGACCCCAATAATGGGAGCAGAACGCTTTCGTTCAGAAGTATCGGCTGATATTGATTTTACAAAAACTGAATCGACAGAAGAGTCCTACAATCCGGATGCGCAGGTTTTAAGAAGTGAACAAACTCTAGATGAGCAAAGACAGACTTTAGTTGAAGGAGGAATTCCAGGTGCATTGGCAAACCAACCGCCAGACAATGCGCAGGTTCCAGAGCAAGCCGGCCAAGCAGGTGCTGATGCGGGGGGAGTTCCAACAAATATACGTTCACAAAAAACACGAAACTATGAAGTAGATCGAACTATTAGTTATACTCGTAATCAGCAAGGTAGTTTAAAGCGCTTAACAGTTGCTGTGGCAATAGATGATATACGAACAATAAGTCCAGAATCTGGCGAAGTAGCCTTCACACCATGGTCTGAAGCAGAGCTGGAAAGGTTAACATTATTAGTGAGAAACGCAGTAGGGTATTCGGCCGCAAGAGGCGACAGTGTTAATGTGATTAATACACCGTTTGCACCTATTATAGTTGAGCCTTTTGTAGAGCCTCAAATTTGGGAACAAAGCTGGTTTTGGGATTTGGTCTGGAAAGGTTTAGCGGTACTTATGGCTATCATTGTAATCTTTACAGTTATTAGACCTACCTTTAAAAACTTAGCTTCTAGTGGCGCTCAGGCAAAAGAGTTTGCACTGGCTGGTGATGATGACGGTTTAGCTCAGATGTCTTCTATGGGTGCTGGAGCGGCGGGTGAGAGAGTTAGCTTAAGTGCCGCAGATGAATTTTTATTACCGGGCTCCTCTGAAGGCTTCGATCAGCAAGTTAATGCACTTAAAGGCCTTGTCGCTGAAGACCCTGCTAGGGTTGCACAAGTAATACGTCAATGGGTAAATGTTGATGAGTGATTCAGATAAAAACTTACAAAAACTGACCCGCGTAGACGCAGCAGCTATCTTATTGATGAGCTTGGGTGAAGCTGAAGCTGCCCAAATTTTAAAGCATATGGGGCCAAAAGAAGTCCAGCGTGTTGGTACGGCAATGGCGACCCTTAAGGATATTACACAAGACCAAGTTGAAGCGGTCATGATAGATTTTCTCGAGTCTGTTGGTAAACAAACAGGTATGGGGATAGGGTCCGATACTTTTATAAAAAATATGCTGACCGAGGCGCTTGGTGAAGATAAAGCGAATAGCTTAATTGATCGAATCCTTGTGGGTGGTAATACCACAGGGCTTGATACCTTGAAGTGGATGGATGGAAGAGCGGTTGCTGAGCTTATACGTTTTGAGCATCCGCAGATTCAGGCGATTGTACTTTCGTATCTTGAGTCTGATCAGGCGGCCGAAGTGTTAGGTGTTTTAGACGAAAAAGTAAGGTTAGATGTCATTATGCGAGTCGCATCTCTACAAACTATTCAGCCACAAGCATTGCAAGAGCTTAATGATATCCTTGAAAAACAATTCTCAGGAAATGCATCGACCAAGACAAGTAAAATCGGTGGGGTAAAATGTGCTGCCGACATTATGAACTTTATTGACACAAATATAGAAGCCGACTTGATGGACAGTATTAAGGAGATTGATGCGGATCTTGGTGTGGAGATAGAAGATCTTATGTTTGTCTTTGATAACCTTAAAGAAGTTGATGATAAAGGTATTCAAACTTTGTTGAGAGAAATTTCTTCAGACGTGCTTATTATTGCCCTAAAAGGTGCAGACTCTGAATTACAGGAAAAAATATTTAAAAATATGTCGAAGCGTGCAGCGGAGCTTTTACGCGATGATTTAGAAGCAAAAGGCCCAGTTAAAGTTAGTGAGGTTGAGGTTTCGCAAAAAGAAATTCTGACTATAGCAAGGCGTTTATCTGATTCCGGTGAGATATCATTAGGTGGTTCTGGCGAAGCGATGATTTAATATGGTTGATAAAACAAGGCAAATAGATCCCGGAAAATTAACAGCCTATGAGCGCTGGGAATTGCCTAATATAGGTGATCAGAGTACGCGTTCACATAAATTATCGAATACAAATGCACAAAGAATAAAACCACCGACAGCCCAAGATATTGAAGACATAAGAAAGCAAGCATACGATGCAGGCTTTGAAGAGGGGCGAAAAGCGGGTAATGAAGAAGGGCATAAAGAAGGCATTGTGTCTGGACAAGAAGAAGGCCAAAAGCAGGGACTTGAGATAGGCTTAGCGGAAGGGAAATCACAAATTGATGAGACACTGGTTAAATTAGATGTCTTATTATCAGAATTAGTAGCACCTTTAAGCAAACAACAGACTCTAGTAGAAGAGGCTATGTTGAATGTTTCAATGGCCGTTGCGCGTGCCGTTATTCATCGTGAATTAAGTTTAGATTCCTCCTCTATTCAGCAAGCAATTCATGCAATATTGTCTGACTTACCACATGTCGATAAAGGCTTTTCACTTAAAATAAACCCCAAGGATGAACCTTATATTAAGCCAATTTTGGACAGGTATGACTCCGCTATTACACTAAAATTTGACGATACAATTACGCCAGGCGGTTGTTTATTAAATTCATCTAGCCAGTTAATTGACTACACGATTGAAAAACGTTTTCAGAAAACGGTTCAGTCAATGTTAAATGTTGCTTTACAAGGTAACACTGAATCACAAAGCGTCGAAGTTCCACCAAGTATTGGTGCTTTGAGTGATTACCCATCTGAAACATTAGATGAGCTTGAGACTTCTCCTAGTTCTTCCGATGATACTCTTAGTGTTAGCGAAGAAATAGATACACCTGATGAAGTTGAAGGTAGCTCACTCGAAGATACAGCAAGCACTGCTGATCCTGAACAATCTTCAGATGAAGACTTTATACAAGAAGATACCTCCTCAGCTGATACTCCTATAGATGATACCCCTGAAGGTTCTGATCATGATAAGTGATGGTCAAGTTTCTTCCGGTATTACTGCGAAACTGAACCAGTTAGCCGGTACAGTGCCAGATTCTGTTCCAGCAGAGTTTAGTGGGCGCTTGACGAGAATGGTTGGTTTAACGCTTGAGGCTGTTGGCTGTAATTGTATTGTTGGTGATCGCTGTCATATTCAGTCTGTAAATGGCTCTTTTATTGAAGCAGAAGTCGTCGGCTTTGATGGTGACAAAACATTCCTAATGCCATTAACTGCTGCCGATGGTTTAAAACCGGGTGCGCTAGTAACACCTGCCGATTCAATCAGTGAAGTCGCTGTTGGCTGGGGCTTGTTAGGTCGGGTTTTGGATGGGGCTGGTAATGTTCTCGATGAAAAAGGTCCTTTGGATATTGATGCATATATTCCATTTAATGGACAAGTCATTAACCCATTAGCGCGTGCTCCGATAAGAGAGCCGCTTGATGTTGGAATCAAAGCCATTAATGCATTATTGACCGTTGGTGTAGGTCAGCGTATTGGTTTGTTTGCAGGTAGTGGTGTCGGTAAAAGTATGCTCTTAGGCATGATGACCCGATTTACCACGGCTGATATCGTCGTTGTAGGTCTGATCGGTGAACGTGGTCGCGAAGTAAAAGAATTCATCGAAGATATACTCGGCGAAGAAGGCTTAAAGCGTTCAGTTGTTGTTGCTTCCCCAGCAGATGATTCACCGCTTATGCGTTTACGAGCCTCTATGCTTACCACGCGTATTGCAGAATATTTTCGTGATCAAGGAAAAAGTGTACTGCTATTGATGGATTCATTAACACGTTATGCGCAAGCTCAAAGGGAAATAGCCTTGTCTGTTGGTGAGCCACCAGCTACGAAGGGTTATCCACCATCTGTATTTGCCAAACTTCCCCAATTAGTTGAACGAGCCGGTAATGGAAAAAAGGGTGCAGGTGCGATCACTGCATTCTATACCGTATTAACGGAAGGTGATGATCAGCAAGACCCTATTGCCGATGCAGCACGAGCGATACTTGATGGCCATATTGTGCTTTCTCGAAGTCTTGCTGAAGAAGGGCATTATCCCGCTATTGATATCGAGGCATCTATAAGTCGAGTTATGCCGCATATCACCACAAGTGAACACCTTCAAGATTCAATGCGCTTTAAACAGATATTTGCCAGATACCAGCAAGCTCGTGACCTGATAAGTGTAGGCGCCTATGTGCCTGGATCTGATCCACAAACAGATTTTGCCATTGAGAGAGTAGAAAAAATGAAGGACTTCTTAAAGCAAGATTTAAAAGATGCTTCTGCACTTCCAATGTCAATTTCTCAAATGAGTAGTACCATTGCGCAAGATAAATAGCTTTTTTGAGTGCGTTATGTCAACAATACACTCTAAAGTTCATACACCATCTCTATTTAATACACATTCCATTAGACATAGGTTAAGAGTGCTTTGAAAAAGAAGTCTGATCGTTTAAAAATTGTTTTGGATTTAGCCGAACGAAAAGAAAAGGCGGCTATGGAAGAACTTAGCAAAAAAAGACGTTATCGAGATGAGCAATTAGCGCAACTGGAAAACTTAAAACAGTACCACTTTCAATATCTTGACGACATAAGAACCAAGACTGATCAAGTGAACAGCACTTTTAGCTTACAGGCTAATCTCCAATTTCTCACTCAAGTAGATGCCGCTATACAGCAGCAAGAAAATGTCCTTAAAATTGCAGAGTATGAATTTTCGAGTTCCTCAGAAAACTGGATGGTTTTGCACCAAAAAAGAAAAGGCATGTCTGATCTTATCGAGAGTTATAAAAAATCAGAACTACAGGTTGCGGATAAAAAAGAGCAGCAACAAATAGAATCAGACTTACTTTCAAGGCGTTATCGTTCTTAGTCTTCTGATAATTAATAATGGTCCTTAATTTATAGTATTCGTTAAAATAAGAGCTAAAATCTTACTAATTGTTATTTCACATCAAAATATTCTTATTGAGTTAGCGGCTTATGGCTTTAGAAACTTCCACGCAGATTGAGTTAACAATGTCTGACTCAGATTTTGAAAGAGTCAGCGAATTAGCTTATTTATATACTGGGATTGTATTTGTTAAACAGAAAAAAGATATGGTGTACCGCCGACTGTCCGGGCGTTTAAGGGAGCTAGAGCTTCAAGGTATGGCGGCATATTTTCCACTTATAGATAATGAAAATAAACCGGAAGTTAGCAACTTTATCAATGCCATTTCAACGAACTTAAGCTCTTTTTTTAGCGAACTGCATCACTTTGAGTTTTTGGCAAAAAAGCTATGCGCACAATGGAAGAGCGAAAATTCTCAAACTAAAAAAATCCGTATTTGGTCTGCTGGATGTTCTACTGGGGAAGAACCTTACAGTATCGCGATGACGTTGAAAGAAAATATAAATCTGAAAGGTTGGAATTGTGAAATTCTGGCGACCGACTTGGATTCAGAGCTTATTGTAAAGGGGAGACATGGTGTTTATGCTCTTGACTCGATAGGTCCACATGGACTCGAAAGAAAAGAGCAGTGGTTTCTCACTGATGGAAATAATCCAGGTGTTGTGAAAGTAAAGCCAGAATTGCAAGAAATGATTGAATTTAAATGTCTAAATTTATTAGATGTTTGGCCCTCTAATGACCCCTTAGATCTGATTTTTTGTCGTAATGTGGCTCTCTACTTTAATAAACCAGGACAGAAAATTCTGTTTGATCGTTTTGCTGATGCTCTTAAAGTTGGAGGCTATCTGGTCATAGGGCATTCAGAAAAGCTAGACAGTACCTGTCAACGGTTTAGGCTGGTAGGTAAAACTATTTATCAAAAAATCAATTAATTTGTCATTACTTCATATGGTGTTTTTTATTGGCATAAACGAAATATCTATAAGTACATCTTGTTCTTCCTTCCCCCTTTATATTTATACTTTTTCAAATATATAAATTACTTGGCTCGAATTTCGCTTAATAGATTTTAACTTAGCTGAGTAAGTTATCTACATTAACTGTCAGTCCTTGGTCAATATTGCGTATTTTTAATTGGGGATATGTTCATTATGTCAGAATTTTTGTTGTCATCTTTGTCTGTAACAGAGCTTAATCCTGGTCCTATTTCTTCTTCATTTAAAGGGACTGGAGATGTCTCAAAATCCAGTATGGGATTACTTGTGAATGGCTCGGAAAGCGGTGCGCAGAAAGGGAATGGCTTTAATGAGATTCTGTCATCTATTGCTAATCAACAAGCTGTTCTTAACCAGTCAACCTTCACTAGATCTGATCCCCGCGCGAATGAAAAACTGTCTTCTTCTATTGAGAGTTTAGTTGCTGAGCTTGAGCGTATTGCACCAGATTCTGAAGCTTTATTAGAGGTTCGCGACTTTTTGAATGGGCAGGATATGTCCACTTTAGGGTTAGAAAGTAAAGCTGATGGCGCTAGTTTGCCGGAATTCCTATCAAAACTTGAGTCTATGATTGGTGCTATGCTCAATGAAGTTGAGGAAGGTAGTGAATTATCAATTTCAGAATCATTGGATGAAGCAACGATTGCGTCTTTGGAAGTAGCGTTTGCACAGCTTAATACGGCAATTAATGAAGTTACTAAAAAAGTAGGAGATCCTGTTCAGTCTTCATCAAACTTGCTTTTAGGTTTTTCATTTAATAGTGGTAAAGGACGAGATGGTCAGTGGCAGCAATATGAACCACAACAAATGTCGCAGTCGGATTCACAAAAACCCTTGCAGGCTGAATCTCAAAAGATAATGCAGTCAGATGCACAAAACACACAGCAAGCCGATTCTAAAAACATACAAAACCAAGGTTTTAAAACAGAGCAGTTAGTGTCAGAAACAGATAAGCAATTTAAGTCACAAATGCAACAACAGATGCCTGAGGCTATACAGGTCGCTTCAGATGAAGCGGACCCTTTATTAGATGCGCGACTAGATGCACGAATTGATGTGCCAGATAAACCCTCAATAAAATTTGCAGACCTGCAATTGCGTACCCTTAATGAGGGGCTTAAGCCATACTCCACTACGTTAAACACGCCAGTACAGTCTCAACAATGGACCGAGGAAGTAAGTCAAAAAATAGTCTGGTTTTCTGGTCGGAATATTCAAGCAGCTGAAATGCATTTGAATCCAGCAGATTTAGGTCCAATTGATGTAAAAATTCACGTTCAAAATGATGTCACGACAGTAACCTTTAATGTTCAGAATGCCTCTGTTCGAGATTTACTTGAATCTAATGTCGTTCGTTTACGGGAGATGATGGAGGCAAATGGTACAACTTTAGGCGAGGTTAATGTGGATTCTGGTGGTCGTGAACAGTCCCAGCACTCTGGTTCGGACTCTGAACAAAAAGGCTTTGGTCAGTCAAGACAAGGAAGTGGAGAAAATGCAGAGCTTGTTATAGGTGAACAGGAAATTGTTATCAATCAAACTAATTTAGTCGACTATTTTGTTTAATTACGTTTCGTTCAGCTAATTACTTTCGTCTAAACCAGTAAATAGATTAAGATGGCGAGACTAAGTAAATAGACTGATTAACTTAGTGTTCCATTTTGGTATGTAACTTGCTGTGTTAGATAAACTAGTGCAGTTTCTATTAAATTTTGACGGGATTTTGGCGTGGCAGAAGAAGAGAATTCTGAGGAAGCACAAGGGTCGGGTAATAAATCGAAAAAGAAAGTAATCGTCATTATTATTTTGGTCGCAGTTCTTGCAATAGGTTTATCAGTAGGTGTAACGCTATTCTTATTGTCCGGTGGCGATGATAAGGCGCCAGAGAGTGAGGACGTTGTTGCAGAAGCAGAGGTAATAGTCCCGGCGAGTTATCTGGCAATAAAGCCAGCCTTCTTAGTAACATTTAATGTCGAAGGCCGACAGCGGTATATGCAGGTTTCATTTTCCGTATCAAGTCGTGATGCAAACGTATTCACAGTCTTGGAATACCATATGCCACTTATCCGTTCGAAATTAATAAGTGTTTATGGCGGAATGGACTTTGATATCATTAAAACTGAAGCGGGTAAAGTTGAGCTTCAATCAAAAACAGTCGAAGTTATTAATTCTGTGTTGGAGTCTGAGGGCGAAGGACAGATAGAGAACGTATACTTTACTAACTTTGTTTTACAATAAGCTTATTTAACTAACCGGATGCGAATGTGCAAGATTTATTATCACAAGATGAAATAGATGCGTTATTGCACGGTGTTGATGATGGAGATATCGATACCGATGACGATATCGATGACGAGGGTATACGAAATTATGACTTAGCTAGTCAGGATCGTATCGTTCGTGGTCGTATGCCGACCTTGGAAATGATTAATGAGCGTTTTGCACGTTACACTCGTATAAGTTTATTTAACCTCTTACGCCGTAATGCTGATGTATCAGCAGGTGGTGTACAAATCATGAAGTTTGGGGAATATATTCATACCTTGTATGTCCCAACCAGTTTAAATATCGTTAAGCTAAGGCCATTACGTGGTTCTGGTTTGTTTATTTTTGACGCAAAGTTAGTATTCAAGCTTGTTGATAATTTTTTTGGTGGCGATGGGCGACATGCAAAAATTGAAGGTCGTGAGTTTACGCCTACTGAAATACGTGTTGTACATATGGTATTAGAGCAAGTTTTTATTGATATGAAGGAAGCTTGGAAAGCTGTATATAAAATTGATTTTGAGTATATTAACTCAGAAGTGAATCCATCTATGGCTAATATTGTAAGCCCTAGTGAAGTTGTTGTTGTAAGTACCTTTCATATTGAGCTTGATGGTGGCGGTGGTGATCTGCACTTGGCCATTCCTTATTCTACTATTGAGCCTATCCGCGAAATACTAGATGCCGGTGTGCAAAGTGATATTGACGATGTGGATGAACGTTGGTCAACAACGAT
>CAXBKC010000090.1:0-10822 GCA_963975615.1 uncultured Oleiphilus sp. | reverse complement strand
TAAATGGTCAGGATGTTTCACAAAACACCTCCATCAAAGCAAATGACATTATTACTATCGGACAAGTAGAGCTAGAGTTAGTTGATTCCCAATCTTTAACAACTAATCAAGCGAACAAAACTAAAGCTGCTCCTATTTGGTCGCTTTACTCAAGTGCAAGTTGGTTAGAAAAAAACAATTTTATTATCAACAAAAAAATTACCATAGGGCGAGAACCAAGTTGTGATATTTGCCTCCCCCTAGATTACCTATCTCGAAAGCACGTATCACTTGAACCTCATAATGGTAAACTTTTTATTGAAGATCTGAACTCTTCAAACGGCACTTATGTAAATGGCGAAAGAGTAGAAAAAGCAGAACTAAAGCCTGGCGACAAAATAAAGTTAGACGTACTAACCTTTGAAGTAAGAGGTCCTTCTGGAAAATCAACTATCGACCCGCATAAAACGATTATCAGAACTGTGCCTGCCGCTGCGCCAAAAATAACAAGCTCTGCAAAAATCACTTCATCTGCAGAAAAACCGTTAGAAAAAAATACACCAAGCTCAAAACCCCAAGTGCAGACTTCAAAGAACAATCAAGTAAAACGTAAACGTTTAGTATCGGAAGGCAAGCAGGCTTGGATTTCTGGCGATAATCAGTTAAAAGCAAAAGCAGAACGGAGAAAAGGTAATGGTGGAATTATTTTTACTTTTCTCGCATTAGCAATTGTTGCAGCGGGCATTGCATTCATGCTGATTCAATAACGTCTAATTAACATACAGATAAACACGTTATTTCTGTTGAAGTGCTTGAATTAATCGAGTGAAAGCCTGACTCAACTCACTAGCAACCAGCTCATCATGATCTATAAGCAACCATTTTTCATGTTGATCCGTCGGGTGATATAGCCAACATGAAGCCTCGTTATTTGAACAATCAAAACGAATAAAGGGGTCAATACCACTAACCTCCAATTTCACAGCACTAAGCTGGGGAAAACCACTTTGAAAGTTTCTTTCCTGCAAAACAATCATATTATCTTGAATGGATACTTGAAACTTTATGCCCTGCTTTTCAGATGTTTTTTTTATCCGAGATCCCGTGTACGAATGAGCACTTAATAAACTATTCACTTGCATTACTAGTGCCTGGATAGGGCTATCTGTGAGAAATAAAGCCTGTAATGACTGAACGTAAGCATCTCTTTCCTTATTAATCAATAAAGGTTCATTAGAGCTAGACTCATCAGAGTTTGAAAGAAATTCAGTCGAATCAGCTTTCTCTTTCTCCCCAGTCTGGACCTTTAACTCCCCGCCAACTGCTGTAAGCAAACGCAGTGCATCAGAATAAAATGCAGCTGAAGTACCTGCTTTTATCACATAGTGCTCCAAAGAATGCTGAGCTTTTTCTAGCCTTTTATTCTTGAGGTGGACCCAGCCATTATAAAAAAAGAAAGATATTGGTAGATCAACATCCAGTTCTGCCATTTTACTGAGACTTTGATCAGCCAACTTCCAGTTAGCATGATTAACAGCCTCTTCAATAACTAAAAGTAGACGAGCAGACTCATGCTCTGGCGGAAGACTAGATGCGATAGTGAAAATAGAAAAGCAGAAAAGTGAGATATAAATCGCTAGGCGCATTCAAATAAACCTTTCTGTTATTTTGTGTAGGCACACACCACACAAACACCCCAATTTAATTGGGGTAAGTGTAATTAAGAAAAACGCACCAATTTAGCCTCATCCAACATAGCCATCACAACCTTGTCAGACATAACCTTATTACTACTTTTAATTTCGCTATTAATTTTAGCAACCGTAATAAATGAGTCTAATTCAACATCAGAGAACTCATTAAGCGTAGGGATTGACTCTTCTAGTGTCGAAGTCGTTTTTAAAACATCAGGCACGACAAAAAAAGGCTCTACTTTTATATAGTCATGCTTAGATTTAGTTTCAGACTGGGTTACTACTTCAGCATTTACTGGATCGTGGTCTGAAGTACTAATAGTAGACTTAGTTGCAACTCGATAAGCATCTATATCAACTGCTTGATGTTCTATAAAGAACTCCCCAATATAATCATTCAAAATAGCTGATGATTTCTTCTCAGTTTGGATTATTTTAGTTTCAGAAATCTGGCTTTGATTTACTTTGACAACATCAAGCGGTTCAGAAATTATTTTGGGTGCTGGTGTTTTGGCCACAGGTCCAGTCAAAGTCACATCAACTTTGGTGACGTTCAAGTGCTCAGAACTATTGCCGACTGGAGGGTAATTAACAGCCTTTTCTGTAACTAGTACTGAACTAGAGGAAGCGGAAAATGCACAAGCATTTTTCCAACTCATATAAGAAACGTAAAGTTTATACGACATAATGCCAACTAGAGACATCAATACGAACTCTGCAAAATGCACTACCATACTCATAAACATCATTTTCCCTATTTCACCCTTTAACTTATACATTGCCCCCCAAAAGAATTACCCTCAAAGGAAAAACAAAGCTAAAAATTTGCCAAAATGAGCCTGCCAAGCGTGCTGTTATGGGAAAAACATCTAACCTACAGCAAACTCAACATTGTTAATATTATTTTTTTACAGCTGCTTGATACTAGTGATGACTAAATTATACGCAGATAACTCTAACAAAAAGTGATCAATTGGTCATATTTAAAACTATTTTTTATAATTTTATTTGATCCAGACCAAGAAAACGGCAATATCTTGCAGCTTCTAACCCCTCACAATTTCGATTAAAAACCTCAAACACCCTATAAGCCTTTTACATCCTCGCAATTATCCACTTTGGCCCAGATAGTGCTTATTCTAATTATTATTCTCATGATTAAAGAAACATTATTCGGACATAACTATGAAATCTTTAGTGAATCCAATCAAAACCAGCCTAGTATTTATCACGTTAGTATTATTAAGTGCCTGTAACGGTGGCGGTGGCGGAGAAAGCGCACAACCAGCAGACAACTCTACTGCAACAACAGACACAAGACCCATTGCTGACGCAGGATCAGACCAAACGGTAAACCATGGCGAACTTGTTACCCTAAACGGTAGTGCCAGTTATGATCCTGAAGGCAGTACACTTATATTTCAGTGGCGGCAAATTAGCGGTTCGGCAATAACACTTACTTCCGAATCTGATGACACCCCAAGCTTCATAGCACCAAGTAGTGATCAAACGCTTACCTTTCAATTAGTGACAGATGACAGTAACTATATATCTATTGCCGATACAGTCACCATTACTGTTACTACTGCAAGTACGTCCCCTGGAGACGGCACTGGCTCTGGAGATGGTACAGGCTCTGGCTCTGGCTCTGGCGATGGCACTGGCTCTGGCGATGGCACTGGCTCTGGCGATGGCACTGGCTCTGGCTCTGGAGACGACCCGGTAATAGAAAATACTGCACCACTAGCAAATGCGGGAATAGATCAAACGGTACCAGGCCTTGGTGACACTCACTTAGACGGCTCTTTAAGTACTGACCCAGAAAATAGCGAACTAACCTATACTTGGACGCAAACCTCTGGAACAGCTATTACGCTGAACAATGCAGACACAGCATTCCCTAGCTTCACCTCGCTCAATCTAAATGAAACCATCACCTTTTCGCTTCTCGTAAATGATGGTGAACTTAGTTCAGAAATAGATACAGTTTCTATCACTATTGAAAAAACCAACACCATACCCGTGGCACATGCTGGGGTCGATCGATACGTAGGCAGTCTGTCCGTTGTTGCTTTAAACGGCACCCTTAGTGACGATGTGGACAACGACCCAATTACTTTCATTTGGTCTCAACTTAGCGGGCCAAGCGTTGTTTTGAGCGATACAAATGCAGCAAAACCAATTTTCACCGCGGATACAGATGGCCAACTTATTTTCAGCCTAACCGTAAATGACGGCGAGAGTGATTCTGAAGCCGATACCGTCAAAGTTGTCGTCGGCCCTATTCCTGCGACTAACATAAAGGTTAATGGTACAGGCATTACCTGGGGTGGGGATTATCCCACCGGAAATAATGCTAGCTGTGTCGGTGAGTCTATCGACCAGCAAGACTGCTCTCTCGGCCGAGAGCTTACTCATAACGATAACTCTGATGGACGTGTCGGCTTTAGCTTTACAAAATTTGATAGCAATGGCGTCGATGTTGGTAGTAATTCAAGCGACTGGCAGTGCGTTCAAGACAGCGTCACAGGACTTATGTGGGAAATTAAATCTGGCGGAAATAACATTATTGGAGATGAAGGTGTCAATGATGCCGACGACCGATTTAGTTGGTATAACAGCGATCCCGCAAGCAATGGTGGAGGCTCAGGCTTCATGGATATCAAAGGTGAAGTCTGCTCTGCTTATAATTCAGAAAACCCACAAACACATTGCAACACACAAGCCTTTGTTGAGCGTATGAATAAAATCGCCTGGTGTGGATTTGCCGACTGGCGTCTGCCCACCCGAAAAGAACTCCTAAGCATTATCGATTATGGCAATACTCGGCCGATGATAGACAGCGACTACTTCCCCGAAGTCGGGCAGTTTATTTGGACAAGCACACCATTCGCACTTGGCTCAGTCAGTGCCTGGGGCGTCAACTTTAATTATGGCAACTCATTCAGTATAGATAAACGCAATCCCGGCCAAATCAGATTAGTAAGAGGTGGTTATGAGTAAATCAATAGTCAGCTTCAAACAGCACAGCTTTGCGACCATCGCATTTTCGAGTTATTTAGTCTTAGCAAGTTTCTCAAGTGATGCACAAAATTGCTTAAGCGACTCAATGACAGAAACAACCCCAAACACACAATTTGTCATACATGGCGATGGCACTATCACAGACACCAGTACAGCACTTATGTGGAAACAATGCCTCGAAGGCTTAAGCGGTATTCAGTGCCAAAGCGGAATATTGAACGAAACTAGCTGGGCAGGTGCACTATCCATCCCCCAAACTCTTAATAATAGTGGCGGTTTTGCGGGCTATGCCGATTGGCGATTACCCAATATCGCCGAGCTTGTGTCCTTAGTAGAAGAACAATGCACTGACCCTGCAATTAACGAATTCGTTTTCCCAAACACGTCAAAAAAGTTTACTTGGACGGGCTCACCCGATTATTACAATGACACTGCCACTTGGAGTGTTGAGTTTAATGTCGGGGCAACCGGATCAATTACGAGAGAAACAAGCATCTCAGTAAATTACCCGATTCGCTTAGTTAGAAGTGTAAATTAGCCAAAATCAAATTTCTCATTAAAGCGTTCGCAGTTTTTTTTCGAACGCTTTAATATCCTCTTAGCCTAAAAACTGGCTAGACTCTTACAATAATATTATCCTTAGCCCTTCACTTATATTGAATAGCTCTTACCGAACAACAGGAAATTCGAATGCCCTCGAATAAAAATAAACTATCTCTTCTTATTCCCTTCTGTATATTTTGCTTCTTGTTTAGCCTTTCGACCCAGGCACAAATCACCAATATTGGTGGTATTAAGTTAAAAGAAACCATCAAGCTCGGTAAAAATAATCTACAGCTAAATGGCGCAGGGCAAAGAAGTAAGCTTTTTATCGACTTGTATATTGCTGCACTTTATCTCAGTAATAAATCTCAAGATGCTCAAGCTATTATCAGTGCAGATGAACCCATGCTCATCCAAATACATGTTGTTTCTAATCTGATAACCAGTGAAAATTTGACTAGAGGAACCATGGAAGGTTTTAGCAAAGCTACTAACAACCAAACGGAAGCCATTCAAACTCAAATAGATGATTTTCTAGATGCGTTCAAAGAAACTATAAAAATAGGAGACATGTTTGAAATTGTTTATCTCCCAAACAAGGGTGTAACCGTCATCAAAAACCGCCATATCGTGAAAATACTTGCTGTTAATTTAGATTTTAAACGAGCATTATTTGGAATTTGGTTATCTGACAAGCCTGCCCAAAAATCGTTAAAAGACAAAATGTTGGGGAAGTAGTTTCCTAGATCCACCTAATTAAGGTTTTGCCAACAAAGACTCGTCAGCCTTCAAACCAGATACGACCGCAACCATTCCCGCTTCATTTCTTAAGCCTATTTTTATGAAGCGTTTTTCTACAATTATATTTGCACCACTCATCTACTGTACCCAAACAACATTTAACTGCCTAACTTCAGCAACAAATCTTTCGAGCACTAAAATTCGTTAACTGATACCAGAAGGAATCAATAAGCGACTATTCAGCCAAGCAGAGATTGCTTGCTAGAGTTTTGATTAGTCATTCTGTGGCTCACAAAAAACCTGATAAAGGCTTTGAATAACAGGTCACTTGTATCACCTGCGGTTTGGAAGGCGTTTGTGCTAGCTAAATTGTGTATTAGCTAAAAAAGAATATATACAAGAATTACATAAATGATCGTTCTACTTAAGAATGGATAAACCTAAGTCGAACGGTCAGATATATAGTGGGAATAACTAAGGCTGTTATTACTTCGTTTTTTGATCCTTTTTGCTTTCATCTTTTTTTGCATCACCAATTAAATTTTTAGCTGGGCACACTTTAAAAATTGGGCATTTAGCACAACCTACTGCGTAAGATACGGGGCATAGTTGCATAATCTCTCTCCTAAATAATTATTATTGAGCAAGCAGTATAAGCCTAAGACCTTTTCGATTATATGAAAATTAGCAATCTGATGAATTTACTGGGAATCTCACATTTAAGACGCGTATAATTCCTTCCCAATTATTCAATCATTTAAAAATTCGAGTAAAAAATGAGTCAATTCTGGAGCCCGATCGTTCACACGCTGACGCCTTATGTTCCTGGCGAGCAACCTAAGGTTGCTAATCTAATTAAACTCAATACCAACGAAAACCCTTACGGCCCATCGCCTAAAGCGCTAGAGGCCTTAAAAGCTCAGGCAGACGACCGCCTTCGTTTGTATCCAGATCCGAATTCTAGCGATTTAAAAGACGCTATCGCCAAGTACCACAACATTAAAACTGAACAAGTGTTTGTTGGAAATGGGTCTGACGAGGTGCTAGCTCATGCCTTTTTAGGCTTACTCAAAAAAGATAAACCGCTGCTATTTCCCGATATTAGCTATAGCTTTTACCCTGTTTATTGTGGCTTATACGAAATCGACAGCCAAACGATTCCCTTAAATGAACAGTTTGAAATTCAAGCTCAAGACTATGCTATCGAAAATGGCGGCATTATTTTCCCCAACCCGAATGCGCCAACAGGTCGTGTTTTAGCCTTGAGTGAAATTGAAGCTATTTTAAAAGCTAACACTCAATCAGTTGTGGTGGTTGATGAAGCCTATATCGATTTTGGCGGCGAGACAGCGATTGCTCTTGTTGATAAGTACCCCAATCTTCTGGTCACACAGACCTTATCAAAGTCTCGCTCTTTAGCCGGCTTACGTGTTGGTTTCGCAGTGGGTCACCCAGATCTAATTGAAGGTTTAGAGCGCGTAAAGAATAGCTTCAACTCTTACCCCCTAGACAGCTTTGCGATTAACGGTGCTGTTGCGGCATTTCAAGACCAGAGTTATTTTGAAGAGTGTTGCGAAAAAATCATTTCAAGCCGTGAAAGCTTAATTGAAGAAATGAATAGCCTTGGCTTTGAAACGATTCCTTCTTCAGCCAACTTCATTTTCACTAAACATAAAAGCAAGCACGCTTCTGAAATAGCATCTTTCCTGCGTGATAACTCGATTATCGTACGCTATTTCAATAAGCCTCGTATTGATAATTACTTGCGAATTACTATTGGAACAGAAGCTGAATGCCAAAGCCTGGTTGAAGCACTTACCGATTTCCTCAAATAGATCTTCTCTCTAAGCTGAGATCCAACTTTCAAACAAGAAAAGCGCGGCCCAATTTGGTACGCGCTTTTTTTATATTTTTCATTTCAATTAGATATTTGTATTTTTCAGCCAAAAATCTGCACACTTTATATACAACACCATACTAGCAGGTAGACATAACACTTATTTGAGAGTACAACTGTACCCTTAATTATGGAGTACTTATGTCAACTTATCTAGAAACACGCAACAATGTTAATTCATTTCGAAGCTCGCTTAGCTCTTGCACAAGCTTGCTTGCTAGAAACCTTACTAACAAAGAGAGTTTTGCTGCGTACTTGGAATCACTCATTCAATTATTTAAACCTGAATGGCGCTTCCAAAAATTAGCCGCCAAGGTTATTTCAACTAAATATGAAAACAGTAACATTTACACTCTAACGCTGAAACCAGATAACAAATGGACTAATTTTCTTCCTGGCCAGTTTGTACTACTGACAGCTGAAATAAATGGCCGTATGTTAACTCGCACATTTAGTATTTCGTCAGCACCACGTGATTTTCAAGCAACAGGCCTCATCGAAGTCACTATTCGGGCACAGGATAAAGGCGCAGTGACCCCTTGGCTTCGTGACCAGTTGCAACCGGGTAATTTTGTCTACCTTTCAGAAGCAATGGGTGATTTTTACCTCAAATCAGATCACCATAAAAAAGTCTTTATCGCAGCAGGAAGTGGTATTACGCCAATTCGAGCCATGCTCAATGAGCACAGAGATTCAGTTTGGTTGAAAGATGCACATTTATTTTTCTACTTACGTGAGCAAAAGGACCGTTTCTTCACTAAAGATCTTAAAGCCCTACAAGAGCAAGGTCTGAACGTGCATATGATATTTACAGAAGAAGCTGGGCACTTTTCTATCGCTCAACTTGAACAGCATCTAAACAAACAAAGTTCAAACAGCTCAATCCAAGATATCGATTATTACATTTGCGGCCCAGGTCAGATGATCGAATCCTGCACTTCGTTAATCTCATCAGCAGGTGTAAATACTGCAAATATCCATTTTGAGTATTTTGGAAAAGCGCCGATAAAGTTAGAAGCTAACACCAGCGACCACGGTGATTTTATCCAAGTGGATTATTTAGACTCCCGCAAGCAAGTTAAATTTACCAGCGGTACAGTATCAAAAACCTTATTAGAGCTTGCTGAAGAAGAAGGCCTAAAGCCTGTTTCAGGTTGTCGTCAGGGCATCTGTCATCAGTGTATTTGTAAGAAAAAGCAAGGACGGGTCTACAACACCAAAACACAAGAATACTCAGATTCCGGACCTGAAGAGATCCAGCTTTGCCTGTCTGTCCCTGTGGGCACGGTTGAACTAGAACTTTAAACAGCTATCCCTAAAAGAACAAAGAGAACGTAAAATGAAAAAAAATGACCATGATACGCTGAACGCCTTTTCAAAGGACTTAAATCAGCCAAGAGAAGAAACACAAGACAAGTTAGGCAGTGAGGATGCACGCTATATTCGCAAGATGATAGCCATCCAACGCTTATGTGAAATTTCGGGCCGTATATTAATGGTCATGGGATTTATCAGTCCCTTACTTTGGGTCTTGGCGGTATTGCTACTAGCGCTAGCCAAAATTCTAGATAATATGGAAATTGGTCATAATATCATGCACGGCCAGTATGACTGGATGAACGACCCTAACATTAACTCCAAAAAATTTGAGTGGGATATTCTGGGCGATGCGAATTCCTGGAAGCGTTACCACAACTATGAACACCACACCTATACTAATGTCATTGGTAAGGATCGTGACTTTGGTTATGGCATATTCCGCCTAAGTGATCACTATCCGTGGCGTCCAAGAAACCGCTTCCAAATACTGCATTATTTAGGACTGAGCACCTTTTTTGAATGGGGTATCGCATATCACGAGTTAGCGGCTGAGCGTATCTTCGTTGGTAAACCAAAAGAACACAGTGAATTGCCTATTAGCAGAAAACAGCTGCGTCGTGACTTCTTCAGCAAAATGGGTAAGCAACTATTCAAAGATTATATATTCTTCCCGCTACTTTGCTGGCCAGTCGCTGCACAAGTACTCGTGGGTAATTTGATCGCTAACTTATTACGCAACCTTTGGACCTCGACCATTATCTTCTGTGGCCATTTTACTGAAGAAGTACAGACCTTTACCGAAGACGATATTAAAGGTGAAACCCAAGGACAATGGTATTACCGTCAAATTTTAGGCTCATCCAATCTTGAGGGTTCGAAATTATTCCATATCATGACAGGGCATTTAAGCTGCCAAATTGAGCATCATTTATTCCCAGATATCCCAGCACGTCATTACCCTCAAATGGCAGAGCGTGTAAAAGTTATTTGTGAAAAATACGATATCCCCTACAATACGGGTTCGTTTTTTAGCCAATATAAAACGGTTGTACAGCGTATCTTAAAATACTCTGCACCGACAAAAGCAGAAGCGGCTTTACAGAGCTAGACTCAAACAATGAGCAAGCATGGGTAAACCGTTTTGGTTTCAAGTTTGCTCATTTATAGAGAATGTTATGCTCGAAGAGTTTCTATCTCACAAACATACAACTGCCTCGTGTGATAGAAACTTTAAAGAATGGCATCTCGGCATTACTTACTACGGTTTTTGGGCAATTCTAGTCGATAGTCCTAAATTACTAAGTGTAGTTTCTAAAGCCCAAACCCAACTACAGCCTTTCTTTTTACCTAGCTATCGCCGACAAGCACACATTACCTTAAATGCCTGCGGTTTATTATCCGAGACTCATTTTTCACAGGCCAAACTAGACCAGCAAATAAACAACCTGAAAACCTTAAACTTATCCCCCTTCGAGCTTTCACTTGGCCATATTGATAGTTTTTCAACCGCCGCTTATCTCAGTGTTTTCGATAGCAGCAAAATACTTCACAAAATTAATAAAGCCCTTAATCAGATAGTGAGTGATTCAACACCCGCTAAATACACACCTCATATTACATTAGG
>CAXBKC010000089.1:0-10848 GCA_963975615.1 uncultured Oleiphilus sp. | reverse complement strand
CGCTTCTGGTTCAGCGCCAACATGCGACGGGTCACCGGCACCATGTGCTTTACCAAAGGTATGACCACCTGCGACAAGCGCAACTGTCTCGTAATCATCCATCGCCATGCGGGCAAAGGTTTCGCGAATATCTTTTGCAGAAGCGAGTGGGTCAGGGTTGCCGTTAGGCCCTTCTGGGTTGACATAGATAAGACCCATTTGGACCGCAGCGAGTGGGTTTTCTAATTCACGATCACCACTGTAGCGTTTATCATCCAACCATTCCTTTTCAGCACCCCAGTAAATATCTTCTTCTGGTTCGAAAATATCTGCACGGCCACCGGCGAAGCCAAAGGTTTTTAAGCCCATTGAATCTAAGGCAACATTGCCAGCCAAGACCATTAAGTCTGCCCAAGAAATTTGCTTGCCATATTTCTGTTTGATGGGCCAAAGTAAGCGTCTTGCTTTATCTAAGTTGCCGTTGTCCGGCCAACTGTTTATTGGTGAAAAACGTTGAGACCCCGAGCCAGCACCACCTCTGCCATCTGCTGTTCGGTAGGTGCCAGCACTGTGCCAAGCCATACGAATAAAGAAAGGCCCGTAATGGCCATAATCTGCTGGCCACCAATCTTGAGAGTCGGTCATTAGGGTTGTTAAGTCTTGCTTTAAGCTATCTAAATCAAGCTTGTTGAATGCTTGTGCGTAGTTAAAATCTTGACCCATAGGGCTTGTGATATCTGCCTGCTGGTGAAGGATTTTCAAGTTTAATTGATTTGGCCACCAATTTTTATTGGACGTAGCTGTGTCAGTATTATTTGTGATTGAACCGTGCATAAAGGGGCATTTACCGCTTGCAGGATTAGTATTATCACTCATATATTTCTCCTTTTTTTGTTATGTGGTTCAATTTATCAGACAACAGAACTGTAAATAGATTATGAACATATTCATGAGATAAATTGGCGACACTTTGATGTATTACATACGGCCAGATCGCTTATCTGGTTTACAGTCAGAATAGATTTATTTTAAGTTTAATTAAAATGACAAAAATTGAAGCTTATGATCAGTTTTTTAGATTGTTGTTTTTGGGAGTAGTGAGTCTGCTAAACAATAATGTAAGTTGCTATTTCAATGCAGCATCACTAAATTTCTTCCGGTATACTTTGCGTCTAATTCACACTACACCATTTTATATCAGGCTTTCAACGTAAAAGTAGAGGTTTCCATTGACACAATTCAGACCCTGTATCGATCTTCACCAAGGCAAAGTAAAACAAATAGTTGGTGGAAGTTTGAATGATCAAGGTGCAGACACAAATTTTGTAAGCGATTATGATGCGGCCTATTATGCAAGCCTCTACCAAAAGCATTCGCTTAAAGGCGGGCATGTCATTGCATTAGGCCCTGGCAATAAAGAAGAAGCCTTGAAAGCGCTGTCTGCCTGGCCACAAGGGCTTCAGTTTGGTGGTGGGGTTAACGAGACTAATGCAGCTGAATTTCTGGAAGCAGGAGCATCTCATCTCATTCTAACCTCCTATCTTTTCGAAGGCGGTAAATTATCGGCCGATCGAATCGAAACAATTAAACGAGAAGCAGGTAAAGCGCGTTTAGTGTTCGATCTAAGTTGTCGTCAAACCGAGTCGGGTTGGAATATCGCAACCGACCGCTGGCAAACAATTACCAATACCCAGATCAATAGAGCAACTCTGGCTGAACTAGCAGGGCATTGCGATGAGTTTCTGATTCATGCAGCCGATGTTGAAGGTTTGCAGGCCGGGATTGATCAAGAGCTGGTTATGTTACTTGGTGAGATTTCTACCATTCCGGTGACTTATGCCGGTGGTGCTCGCTCACTTAAAGATCTTGAATTAGTACATTCGTTATCAGATGGAAAAGTTGATCTGACCATAGGAAGCGCATTGGATATTTTTGGTGGAAGTGGTGTGACTTTAGAAGAGTGCATTGCTTGGAATAAAAGTGTGTAATCATATCGCGGTATTCAGTTGTGTCAGGTCTAATTAAAACGTATCTATTACTTAAAACTGTGAAAAATATTCTATGTTGAGTCCTTCTTTAATTCGCATCAATAAATACATTAGTGAAAGCGGTATCTGCTCCAGAAGAGAGGCAGACCGCTTTGTAGAGCAGGGTAATGTATTTATAAATGGTAAACGAGCGAAAATAGGCGATCAGGTTTCCGCGGGCGATTTAGTCAAAGTAAATGGTCAAATAATTGAGCCTCAAGAAGAAGAGGATTTTGTTTTTATTGCGCTTAATAAGCCGGTCGGTATTGTCAGCACAACTGAAAGCAGTGAAAGAGCCAATATCGTTGATTTTGTGAATCATAGCACTCGTATCTTTCCCATTGGTAGATTAGATAAAGATTCTCAAGGCCTGATTTTTCTAACAAGCAAAGGCGATTTGGTTAATAAAATATTGCGTGCGGGCAATCAGCATGAAAAAGAATATTTAGTGACCGTAAACAAGCCACTTACGGATGAAGCTATTAAAGGCATGAGTGCTGGCGTTCCGATGCTAGGCGTGACGACAAAGAAATGTAAGATCTCTAAAGAAACGCCCAATATTTTCAGGATCACCCTAGTTCAAGGGCTTAACCGCCAGATCCGACGTATGTGCGAACACTATAATTACGAAGTGACCAAGCTAGAACGTGTTCGCATTATGAATGTGGCGCTCAAAGGCCTTTCAATCGGGGAATGGCGAGACTTGTCTGAAAAGGAACTGACGACCTTATTGAAAGCCTGTGAAGGCTCGTCTTCTCAAGCTGCAGCGGAACCAAAAAAGACAAAAAAAAGCCCACCTAAGAAAAACTACTTTAAACAAAAGAAAGCGCCAAGTACTGAAAAGAAATCTCATCGACCCGCTAAGAAAAGTCGTAGGCGATAAAGGTTCTAAAGCTCTATTATCCACCTAACTTTGTCATATCAATATTGGCTAAGGCAGAAAGTGCTGGTGTATTTATGGCCTCGATAAATTTAGCAAAAAAGTATCTTTAGGAATCAACTTGTCAAAATCTCCACCACTCATTCCATCTGGCTTAAATGCCAAGCAAGCCTCACTTAAGTTTGCCGGGCAAGACCGAAGTTTTGATGGATTGGCTGAGCGATTTAAGCGAAAAATCTACGACGGTTTAAAAGGTGATATTCGTTTAGCTGTACTTCAACGAGATTTATTAGAGCATGTTCTTTCTCTGAGTAGCGATAAACCATTGCGCATACTTGATGCGGGTGGTGGCCAGGGGCAATTTTCTTTACGTTTAGCGTCATTAGGCCATCACGTCACGCTTTGTGATATTTCTTCAGATATGCTGGCATTAGCTGAGCAAGAAGTGGTTGAAAAACAGCTTGAGGATAGAGTAGAGCTTCGACACGAATCTATTCAATCGTTATCAAAAGCTGTCTTAGATGAGTCTAATGATTGTCAGCCTTTTGATTTGGTTCTGTGTCATGCCGTATTAGAATGGGTTATCGATCCCGAGCGTTTACTGCAAGACTTAACAAGCTTAGTGGCCCCAAAGGGGTACTTTTCGCTGACTTTCTATAATGAACATAGTGTGGTTTTTAAGAATTTATTAAGAGGCAATTTTAGTCGGATTTTAGAAAAAGACTATGTGGGTTTTGTTGGCAGTCTTACACCGACTAACCCGCTTAAGCCCGATCAGGTAGCCGACTGGTTTAAGCTATTGCCTTTTGATATTGTCTGCCGTAGCGGTATTCGCTGCTTTCACGATTATATTATTGATCTAAAAGTACAGAAGAAGTCGCCAGAAGAATTGCTAGAGGTAGAGTTGTTACTATCTCAGCAAGAGCCATATATTTCGCTTGCCCGCTATATACATGTATTAAGCCAGAGAACTGATTAGTCGGCTGTAAAGTTATTGGTTTAATCCGTGCGACCTTAATGTGTTTACTGGAGCTGGATGTTATCGATATAAAGAATGGTATTCATTTCTGGCTGGATGAGGAAAAACTTTATATTTCGTATTTGATCCATCCTCATTTCTCTTGAAACAGGTGCGGCCTTAATTTTACTTAAGGCCACTTCAAAATGATTTAAACCGGGGGCGACTAAAAACGTCTCATTATATCGATCGCTAAGATCTTGATTATGAATTGAATCGTGAGCTCTTAGAGTAATCGAGATAGGGTGGTCGTATAATGACACCATTTCCCAGCTTAGTGTGGAATATTCAGACCAATCATGCTTTGCGTGATTTAAGCTAAGGCCTGCATACATCTCAGCTGAGTTAATTATTAATTTGCCAGCATGGCCCTCAGCATTGAACAACTTTGACGCTTTTATTTTTTGAAGGCTTACATCCTTATCTAAGCTATATACCTGATCTTCCCACGACCTCTCGAAATTCAATAGAGCAGGGCTCTGATTCACTTTCCACCATAATTCCATTTTGTATAAAGGGATGAAGCTGCTGATCCCGACAAACATACTGAGTAGCAAAACCTTTATTTTTGTTGCAGAGGCACTTTTTTGTGCAAAAAATAAGGCCGAAAATGTAACACCAAGAACATCGTAAGAAAAATCTAGAATACTTTTATCACGACCAAAATAGGGTTGCACAAGTTCGATAGCCAGCCCAATCGTAATAGAGAATATGGATATAAATGAAATTTGTTTAAACGTGCCGAATAAGCCGAGCAGCAGTCGTAAAAGAAACAAGTTGGCGCAAAAGAAAACAAAGGCATGACCACTATTGATCAACTGGGGAAACACTAAACCACGATTAGGTAATGAACTAAAAAGAACGAGAAAAAAGGCTAAACATAAGCCTGTGAGTAATGATTGACGAAAATGTAACGTCATTTAAAAATATCAGTCATAGCGTGCGCCTAATGTTATATATCTTATAAAAGCGTAGCAGGAATTTGAGCTTGATTGTTATTATAATCAATACCATAGAAGCGCAGTATAAAACATTAGGACTAAAATAAAAAAGGCTTAGCGTTTTCACGCTAAGCCTTTGATATAAATGGTGGCTACACCTAGATTTGAACTAGGGACCCCATCATTATGAGTGATGTGCTCTAACCAACTGAGCTATGTAGCCAAACAAGGCGCGTATTCTCTTTTTTTTGGGTTTTGTTGTCAAGCCTAAACCGAAGAAAATACGAGATAATTTCCTTTAAACGTTGAATCGGAAGTGAATGACGTCACCGTCTTTAACGATGTATTCTTTTCCTTCCAAACGCCACTTTCCAGCTTCTTTTGCGCCGGCTTCACCGTTGTATTTTATGAAGTCTTCATAGGCTATGATTTCTGCCCGAATAAAACCACGTTCAAAGTCTGTATGGATGACAGCAGCAGCTTTTGGTGCTGTTCCACCTACTTTCATTGTCCAGGCGCGAACTTCTTTTACGCCTGCTGTGAAGTAGGTCTGAAGCCCTAATAACTCGTAACCGGCTCTGATAACTTTATCTAGGCCTGGTTCTTCCATGCCCAGATCCGCTAAAAACTCTCGTCTTTCATCATCTTCGAGTTCTGCAATTTCAGCTTCCAGCTTATTACAGATAACAACTACGATGGCATTCTCAGATTCAGCGATTTCTTTGACCACATCCAAGTGTGGATTATTTTCGAAACCATCTTCATCTACATTGGCAATATACATGGTTGGTTTTGTGGTCAGGAAGCAAAGCTCTCGGATTAGAGCGCTTTCATCATCATTTAATTTTAATGCACGAACCGGTAGTGCTTCATTTAGATGTGGAAGCAATTTGTTTTCAAGAAGATCAATTTGTGCTTTGGCTTTTTTATCGCCACCCTTGGCAACACGAGCAAGGCGTTTAATGGCTTTTTCGACACTATCTAAATCGGCAAGTGCTAATTCGGTATTGATAACTTCAATATCTGATCTAGGGTCAATTTTGTTTGAAACATGAATAACATTGTCATCTTCAAAACAACGAACAACGTGAGCAATAGCATCAGTTTCTCGAATGTTGGCTAAGAACTTGTTACCTAAGCCTTCACCTTTAGACGCGCCTTCGACTAAACCTGCAATATCGACAAACTCCATGGTGGTTTGTAGAACGCGCTCTGGATTAACGATTGCAGCTAGTTTGTCTAAACGTGGGTCGGGCATACCAACAACACCGGCATTAGGTTCGATAGTACAAAACGGGAAGTTTTCTGCACCGATACCTGCTTTCGTAAGCGCGTTAAATAAAGTGGACTTACCCACGTTTGGAAGGCCAACAATGCCACAATTAAAACCCATAATGATATTCCTAAGCGATAAACTTAAAAGGAGACTAAATAAAAGTCGGCTAGTATACAGTAGGGTAGTGGATTCGTTAAGCAGAAGGTCGTTGTGCTTGTTGGAAATTCTTGATCTTGGGCTTTTATGTTTGAAGAAATAGGACTAAAGGGCTGGGCAGAAATAAAACAGGCCCCAAAAAGGAGCCTGTTTGTTATTCACTGATAGTATTATTTGTTATTTAGTTTCTACTATCATTTTTTCAAAACAGCTTGAAACTTCAAAGTCTTCAACAAAATCACAAACCCTGTTTGATTCTTTAGCAAGGCTTAGCTCAACAATAAGACCTTCTGGATTAGGGATCGAGATGTCGTCATATAGGATGGCATTATCTTCTGCAGCATTGCACGATATCGCTACGGTGTAGTCACCATCTTTCAAGTATGAAAAGATATAATCACCTGTTTCTGGGTCAATAGATGTTGCTACTGCCGGCGTAATAATATTTTCTGCAACCTCACCATCGTAGTCTAAACCGGCTACGTTCTCAGGAGATGGTTCAATATCTGCTTCGCGAACAAATACGTCGCCTAGTAATGATGTGTCTAAATTGTGGCCCGCATAGAGATAAGCAACATGGCTTAAGCCTTCAGTTGCTTGGCAGCTAGCGGTTGAAATATCGACTGTGCCAGAAATTGATGAGGCTGCTTCCATGCGAACAATACGAACGCCTCTAGGCTTAAGAATATAACGATCCGGCCCGGGGTTATAGGTCATTGCTTGGCGTAGGCCAAATTCAATAACAAAGGTTTGAGTGCTTGTTTCACTGACGGTAAAGCCACCAAGTTTTAGCTGGCCGCTTGGTACTTTAAGTGTTTTGTGGGCAGTGTCATCTTTTTCCTGTACGTATGTGCCGGTACCTTCTTGAATGACGATGCGTAGGTTTTGATAGTCACCTACTGGTAATGTGACTGAGTCTAATACAAGGCTGCTTTCCATACCTTGGTAATCCAGTAAATTTAGCTGGAAAGTATCTGCCTCATTTAGGCTTAATTCTTCGCTAGTAAAAGTATCTACTACGATGTCTTCTCCGGAACGGTTAAAAATAAGTTTATCGACCGTGATCATGACTATATCTAAGTCTTCAACGGGAGCATCTGAAAACCGGATGCCGACTTCGCTTGTTGGAGTATTGGTGTCATTTGAAGAGCTACAAGCGCTGACCATAGCCACAAATAATAAAGCCAAAACTGTGCGTAAATAATTTAATTTAAACATCTTCTTTCCTTTTATTCGTCATGTATTAATAAAAAACAGTATTGTTCAATATTTAGACGATTATCTATTTTACAGACTAGCAATAAGTATGTATACGAAAAGGTATTAAGCTTTGTTCAGGTTGTGATGCTGGTTTATTGGTCGTCAATTAATAGACTGGCTGTCCAATAATACGCTCGATTATTGATTCTAAGTGAAAAGAGCGAATTATGATGGACTACTCTGGTACCAAATCCAGGTTCGTGCAGGTAAACGTAGCCATTGTCGTCATAGCCGTGCAAGAGTAAATAGCGACCGCCATAATCATTTCCGTAGAATAATAAAATTGGCTGACCGAAATTGATCTGTGAGCGGATTTCTCTAAGGCTGAGTGTGCCTGTAACATGGCTGTCTATCCCTGCAAGATCCCACAGTAACCAGCTTATTTCATTAATAGAAACGTCGTCATAGCCATAATGATAATCGTAGTAGTTAATGATGTCGCTTTGAGAATAGTTCGGCATGTGATGATAATTAAAAATCATCAGGGTATTGGCAGCCCAATCAGAATGTTCATCGTATGATGGGGTGAATGATATGCGTAATATATTCTCTCCGGTACGTGTTTCAACAGTACAGGCAGAGATCAAAGATAAGGCAATTGTCAGAAGGGCGATTCGGATTGTGTTGTTCATGTTAGCTCCAGCAAATAATATAAACTTGCTCTAGTATGGTCTGGGCTAGATGAACAGAAGCTGAATGAGATTCAAGCTTTTTTATGATTAATAAGCTAAGTGAATTGATTGATGAGTGGGTTCTAAGTTTAGGAAATAGCGATTAGTCAGGTGTAGGTTTTGGGTTTGCTGAAGCGGGGGCTTAAGCTTTAAAGCTATGAATTATTTGCATGGCCTTTTGCCAGTCACCTAAGGTGATCTCACTTAAATGACGGTCTGCTTCATCGATACAGGCTGAAAGCTGTTCTCGCTCGATAGCGGAAGGCTTGCTAAGAACGTGTCCTGTGACTTTGCTGGCATGGCCCGGGTGGCTGATGCCTATTCTTAAGCGTTTGAATTCTTTGTTACCACCGAACTTCTCAATAATATCTCGAAGACCATTATTGCCGCCGTGACCACCGCCTTTCTTTAACTTCATGGTGCCACAAGGGATGTCTAGTTCGTCGTGTGCAACGAGTACTTCTTCCGGTTGAATTTTATAAAACTGGCAAATCGCATTAACGGCTTGGCCACTTCTATTCATAAAGGTTGTTGGGTAGAGTAGGTGGATGTCTTGCCCCTGAAGTGTCAGTTTGGCATGTAAGCCAAAAAACTTTTTGTCAGGTTTTAAGGTGAGATTATGGGACTCGGCTAATTGAGCCAAAAAAATAGCGCCAGCATTGTGGCGCGTATTTTCGTATTCAGGGCCAGGATTACCTAGCCCTACGATCAGCTTGATTTGTGTCATAAGTTATAAAACTTGTGCCATTAGTCAATTAGTTAAGAAGAGTTATTCTGCGTCAGTTTCTGACTCAGCTTCACCTTCTGCTGCTTCATCTTCATCACTAGCTGAAACTTTAGGCTTATGTACAGAAGCAACAGGTAGGTTATGATCATCACCCTGCTGAAGTGCTGGGATAGAAACACCTTTAGGCAGAACTAGGTCAGATAGATGAACAATTGTATCAATTTCTACGTTTTGCATATCTACTTCGATATACTCTGGTAAGTTTGCAGGTAAGCAGACGATTTCGACTTCAACCATTTGATGTAAAATTGCACCGCCGCCCGTTTTAACGCCTACACAAGCTTCTTCGTTAATGAAGTGAAGCGGAGCGTTAACCTGAATTGCTTGGTTTTTAGTCACACGTAAAAAGTCAGCATGAGTTACATCACCTGTAGAAGGGTGGCGCTGTAGATCTTTAAGGATTGCAGACTCTTCTTTACCATCATAAGCGATAGTAAGAATGTGAGAATAAAACGCTTGATTAGAAAGCGACTTCTTTATCTCATTTGCTTTTAGACTCAAATTAACTGGGTCTTTACCCTTTACGCCATATAAAATGGCAGGTACTTTGTTTTCAAGACGACGCAGGCGGCGGCTCGCACCTTTCCCCTGATCAGCTCGAAGTTCGGCGTTTACTTTATATGCATCAGACATGATGTTTTCCTTTCTAAATCACAGTTATCAATTCGCGACCAAATGATAGTGTGATGGTTCAATATAAAAAAAGCACCAATGTGCTTTTTCATGGTTTTCTTTTTGATTCTTTAGCTAATATATTAAAATGTATTTAACATTCAAATAGTTAAGCTTGATTAATCAAATAGAGCGCTGATCGATTCTTCGTTGCTTATGCGACGAATTGATTCTGCCAACAGCCCTGAAATTGTAAGGGACCGGATTTTACCACAATTTAAGGCTTTGTCACTAAGAGGGATTGTATCTGTGACGATTAACTCATCTAAAGTAGATTTTTCGATGTTTTCAATGGCTGGGCCAGATAGAACGGCGTGAGTAATGTAGGCATATACTTTTAGTGCGCCATGTTCTTTTAGCGCATCAGCTGCCTTGCAAAGTGTGCCGGCGGTATCAACCATGTCGTCAATCAAGATACAAACTTTGTCTTTTACATCACCAATAATATGCATGACCTGAGAAACGTTAGCTTGTGAACGTCGCTTATCGATGATTGCTAGGTCAACATCGCCTAAGCGTTTAGCCATGGCGCGTGCACGAACAACGCCACCAACGTCTGGGCTGACAACGATGAAGTCTTCGGTGATTTTGCGTTGGATGTCGTCAACTAGAATAGGGGTGCCGTAGATGTTATCTACAGGAATATCGAAGAAGCCTTGAATTTGGTCGGCATGTAGGTCAACGGTTAGAACTCTGTCTACGCCTGCACCGGTTATCATATCGGAAACAACTTTAGCTGTGATAGCAACTCGGGTTGAACGAACGCGTCGGTCTTGGCGAGCATAGCCAAAATAAGGGACAACCGCAGTAATTCGAGATGCTGATGCGCGACGAAGAGCGTCGGTCATCACGATTAATTCCATTAAATTGTCGTTGGTAGGTGCGCAAGTTGGCTGGATGATAAATACATCCTTTCCGCGCACATTTTCGTTAATTTCTACCGTGACTTCTCCATCACTAAATTTTCCAACTTTTGCATCACCTAATGGTAAGCGAAGGTTGTCGACAACTTTTTTAGCTAGTTCGGGGTTGGCGTTACCAGTGAATACCATCATGCTAGGCATACGAGTGAAAACCTCTTGTTATCTATGTTGCAATGTATGGAGAAAAGAATATGGCTGGGGTAGCAGGATTCGAACCTGCGCATGACGGGATCAAAACCCGTTGCCTTACCGCTTGGC
>CAXBKC010000088.1:0-11008 GCA_963975615.1 uncultured Oleiphilus sp. | reverse complement strand
CTGGATGATTGGATACTGTTCTGGATTGCCGATCCAGGCCGCAGTGTTGCTTTTAACATAGGCGATAAAATTGGAAAGAGCCTTATTTTTATTGGGTTACCCTACTTCTTTTACAGGCGCATCCAAAAAGGCAAATAAGCACTAAGTTTTCGCCCATTAATCTGAGCTAATAACAAAGTATGGCTACATGGAGAAATTTGAGTGAGCCCAATAGAAATAGAACAAGCAGCATCAGATCTTGCATTGCGGCCATTTGACGGCGATGAATTTCCCTATGCTTTTTTAATCGCGTTCGGAAATAAAGATACAACGATCAGAAAACTCAGAAGCGCCACAAACTCCTCTAATAGCTCTGATATCAGTGGTGGAGTGTTACAGCGCAGTAATATCCATATTGCCGTCTGTGCGGAAGGTGATGCGAATAACACCCTAATCGAGCTAAAACAAAGCCCTGCGACCTCAAAAGGCAAGGTAAAGATCATTCTTGCGACTGATGGTGTTGAGTTTGTAGCGGAGGACCTTAACTCTGGCGAGACTGTGGCATGTGCTTATGGGGACTTTGCTAATCACTTTGGTTTCTTTCTCACTCTAGCAGGAATCACTACTACCAAGGAAATTCGTAATAACGCCGTTGATATCCAAGCGACGGGACGTCTAAATCGACTATATGTAGAACTGCTGAAAGAGAATCAAGACTGGGATACAGCTGAGCGCAGGCATGACCTTAACCAGTTTATGTCACGTTTAATCTTTTGTTACTTTGCTGAGGATACTGGCATATTTCCGAAAGAAAATATGTTCACCCATGCGATAGAGCAGATCAGTGATAGTCGTTCTGAAAATGCTGACTTTGTTATCTCGAAAATATTTCATGCGATGGATGTAAAGCGTGAAGACAGAAATAAAGAGGACCTTCCCAATTGGACGAGAGATTTCCCCTATGTAAATGGTGGTCTATTTGCGGGTAATCGAGATGTACCAAAGTTCAGCCGCATTGCACGCTCCTATTTAATTCATGCGGGCAATCTAAACTGGAAGGAGATCAACCCCGATATATTTGGCTCTATGATCCAAGCGGTTGCCGACGATGAAGAACGTGGTTCAATTGGTATGCACTACACCAGTGTTCCTAATATTCTAAAGGTTCTAAATCCGCTATTCCTTGATGACTTACGAGAAAACCTGCAAGAGGCGGGGGATAACCATCGTAAGCTTCTTAACCTCAGAAAGCGCATATCAAAAATTCGTGTGTTTGATCCAGCCTGTGGCTCAGGTAATTTCTTGGTTATTGCCTACAAAGAAATGCGTCAGATTGAGTCTGAAATTAATAATCGCCGTGATGAATCACATCTTAGATCAGAAATACCACTGAGTAACTTCAGAGGCATAGAACTAAGAGAATTTGCTACTGAAATAGCCCGATTAGCATTAATCATTGCTGAGTATCAGTGCGATGAACAGTATCGAGGGCAGAAAGATGCGCTAGCTGATTTCCTACCCTTAGATTCTAAAAATTGGATTGTACATGGCAACGCACTAAGAATCGATTGGCTAAGCGTCTGCCCGCCTACGGAAAAAGTTGTAGAGCATTTTTCAGATGATTTCTTCCATAAACCCCAAGATCAGGCTCAGATAGATTTTAAAAATGAGGGCGGTGAAACCTATATATGCGGGAATCCTCCCTACCTAGGTAGTACGTGGCAATCCAAAGAGCAAAAGGCAGATCTTGAGAGTATCTTTGGAAAGCTTACAAAGAGTTGGAAATCTCTGGATTATGTAGCTGGCTGGTTTATGAAAGCTGCGCACTATAACTCTCAAAAAAACGCCATGTCAGCATTTGTATCGACTAATTCGATTAACCAAGGACAGCAGGTTGCCATACTTTGGCCTTTAATTTTTGGTTTAGGTAATGAAATTTCTTTTGCGTATACATCATTTAAATGGGCTAATTTAGCTAGTCATAACGCAGGCGTAACAGTTGTGATAGTGGGCTTATCTAACTTGAAAAAATTAAGTAAGAAGATTTTCACTGTCACAGATAATGAGACCGTAACTGCTAAAGAGTCGAATTATATAAATGCTTATCTTATATCTGGTGCTGATGTCATTGTTGTCAAATCGTCGCGACCACTAGCGGAAAATTCACCTATGGATTTCGGGAGTAAACCAGTTGACGGAGGTAAGCTATTTTTAAGTCGAGATGAAAGTAAAAGTATCACTAACAGTCATCCTCGCGCAAAAGAATTAATTCGATCTTTCTCAAATTCAGAAGAATTTATCAATGGAAAGCAAAAATATTGTCTTTGGATTTCAGACGAGCAATTAAGCTTAGCGATGTCAGTTCCGACAGTTGAGGAAAGACTTAAAAGTGTGACTGAAATTCGAAGAATTAGCACTAAAAAACAAACCACCGAATTGAGTAACTATCCCCATCGGTTTGCTGAAGATCGCCATAAAGAGAGTAATTATACAATTATTACACCAAGAGTGAGCTCAGAAGATAGACCATACCTTCCTGTTGGATTGTCGAAAGGAGGTTTGATAATTGGTGACAGAAATTTTGCGTTATACGATGCGCCCCTATGGAACGTGGCATTACTAGCATCACGGCTTCACTGGGTATGGATAGGTACTGTGTGCGTTCGCATGCGAACTGATTTTTCATACTCCAATACTCTTGGATGGAATACCTTTCCAGTCCCAAAACTTACCGAAAAAAACAAGCTCGACTTAACTCGATGTGCTGAAGACATTCTTTTAGCACGCGAGAAACATTTCCCTGCGACTATTGCGGACCTTTACAAGTCCGATGCGATGCCAGAAAACCTAAGTCAGGCGCATGAAAAGAATGACGAAACCTTAGAGCGGATTTATATCGGTCGTCGATTTAATAATGATACAGAGCGCTTGGAAAAACTATTTGAGCTATACACAAAAATGACCTCATCAATTAGTGGTAAAGCAACCTTGGAGAGCACCTCGTGAATAAGGAAATTGAAATACCCTCAGTATCGGTAAAGTATGCGGCGAATGGTAAGTCCAAGAAGTCGAATGAGATGGGTATGCGTGAAATGCAGGAGCGTGCTTATGAGAAGCGTGGTGAGCAGTACCTGCTAATTAAGTCGCCACCTGCTTCTGGTAAAAGCCGTGCTTTGATGTTTCTTGCGCTTGATAAGACCGCTAATCAGGGGGTCAAGCAGGCCATTATTGTTGTCCCTGAAAAGTCCATTGGTAAGAGCTTTGATAATACGCCCTTAAGTGACTTTGGGTTTTGGACAGATTGGGAAGTGAAGCCCAAGTGGAATCTATGTAATTCTCCGGGGGAAGATGGGGGAACCGTTAAATCAGTTAGAGCCTTCCTTGACAGTGATGACACAAATCTAGTTTGTACACATGCGACATTCAGGTTTGCAGTAGAAAAATTTGGCATCGAGGTGTTTGATAATCGATTAATCGCTATTGATGAATTCCATCATGTGAGTGCTAACCCCGATAACGTATTAGGCAATCAGTTAGAGGAATTTTTAGCGCGCGATAAGGTTCATGTGGTTGCGATGACAGGCTCATATTTCCGCGGTGATGCTGATGCTGTGATGAGCCCTGATGATGAGGCTAAATTTGAAACAGTCACTTATACCTATTACGAGCAGTTAAATGGCTATGAGTATCTGAAGGAATTAGATATTGGCTATTACTTCTACAACGGGCCCTATGTTGACGATATTCTTAAGGTTTTAGATCCTCACGAGAAAACGATCATTCATATTCCTAATGTTAATTCTCGGGAGAGCACAAAAGACAAGATCAAAGAAGTTGAACACATCATAGACGAGCTGGGTGATTGGCAGGGAGTCGACGAGGAAACTGGCTTTCATCTCATTAAAAGAGAATCTGATGGTGAAATTATTAAGGTTGCCGACTTAGTCGATGATGACCCAAATAAGCGCGCAAGAGTTCAAGCAGGTCTCAGATCTCCAGTAATGGAAAACGATCGGGATTATGTGGATATCATTATTGCTCTTGGTATGGCTAAGGAAGGGTTTGACTGGATTTGGTGTGAGCATGCTTTAACGGTGGGGTACCGGGCAAGCCTTACTGAAATTGTACAAATAATCGGCCGGGCAACGCGCGATGCACCGGGTAAAGAGCGGACCCGTTTTACTAATCTTATTGCCGAGCCTGATGCCTCCCAAGATGCTGTAACTGATGCCGTAAATGACACTTTAAAGGCAATTGCAGCAAGTTTGCTTATGGAGCAGGTATTAGCGCCAAGATTTGATTTTACGCCTAAGACGCCAACAAGTACTCCCTTAGCCGGCTTTGATTACGGTGAAGGTGGTTATGACCCTGCTAAGCCAAATGTAGGTGTAAACAAGGAAACAGGGCAAATTCAAATTGAGATTACAGGACTGGCAGAGCCAAAAAGTGAGGAGGCTCAAAGAATAGTTAAAGATGACCTCAATGATTTAGTGGCAGCCTTTACGCAAGATACTAGGACGGTTGAACGTGGGATATTTGATACTGAGGTGGTACCTGAGGAGCTGACACAAGTAGCCATGGGTAAAATAGTAGCCACAAAGTATCCCAACGAATCCGATGATGACAAGGAAGCAATACGACAGCATGCGGTTGCAGCAGTAAATATGACCCAGCAGGTTAAAAAGGCAATAAATGAGCAGGGAGCACTCGATTCGACATCGGATGGTGAAAATGAGCCTAGAGCGAATACAGGGTTTGTTGATGGGATAAGACAATTCGTTATGGATGTAACTAGCTTAGATGTTGATTTTATTGACCGTATTAATCCCTTTGGTGAAGCTTATGCCATCTTGGCTAAGTCTATGAGCGAAGAGAGTCTCAGGCAATTTGGTAATATCATCGCTGGCAGACGTGCTAACTTCTCAGACGAAGAGGCAAAAGAGCTTGCTGTGAGAGCTTTGAAATTCAAGAGAGAGAGAGGCCGTCTGCCGGAGGTTACATCGAACGATCCGTGGGAAAAAAGAATCGCAGAAGGAATGAACGCATACGCTGATAAGATGGCTAAGGCAAAACAAAATGGCTAAATTTACCGAAGAAGATGACAACCTACTTGCCGAACTTGGTATTGAGCTTGAGGTTAAAAAGAAACCGAGCCTGTCTGCGAAAGAAGAGCGAATTATTGCTGGCTTTGAGGAAATTCAAAAGTTTGTTGAGGAAAATGGTCGTGAACCAGCCTTTGCATACGATGGGGATATATTTGAACGCTTGTATGCAACGCGTCTAGAGCAGATAAGGCGACAGCCAGAGTGTGTTGAACTACTTCAAGACAGCGATCACCAAGATCTTCTCAACGAAAGCCTAATATCTAATATTACGAATGAGGAAGATCTTGATGACGATGCCTTGCTCGAAGAGCTTGGTTTGAATACTTCGACTGCTAACGATCTCACTTCACTGCGGCATGTTAAGCCTAGGTCTGAAATTACACCTGCAGAAGACATTGCATCAAGAACACCATGCAGAGATTTTCATATATTTAAACCCTTGTTTGAAAAAGTGCAAGGTGATATTAAATCAGGCGTTAGAAAAGTTATCCCTCATAAGAAAGACGTAAGTGTAGAAAAAGGTAACTTTTTTATTCTGATGGGGCAAAAATTATATGTCGCTGAGGTAGGGGAGTCATTCCCTGCACCTAACGGCGCAATGGATTCAAGATTGCGTGTTATTTTCGATAATGGTGTGGAAAGTAATCAGTTGATGCGCTCACTAAAGCGAAGACTTAATGATGATGAAAATGGACGACGTATCACTGATATCAGTATGGGGCCTTTATTCGATGATCAACCTCAAGAAGGTGATAATGCTAGTGGTGTGATTTATGTTTGTCGCAGCCAATCAGATCATCCATTAATTGAGGGTAATCGTTCTAATATTCATAAGATAGGTGTGACTGGTAAAGATCCAAGCCACCGGCTATCGGGCGCTGAGAATGACCCTACATTTCTTTTTGCAAAAGCTGACCTTGTTGCGAGCTTTGAGTTGTTTAATGTCAAGCGTAACAAGCTAGAAACGCTACTTCATAAAATCTTTGCATCAGCAAGGTTAGAGATTGAAATCCCAGATCGTTTCGGCAAAGCATATCACCCCAAAGAATGGTTTTGTGTGCCACTTGAAACAATACAAGATGCTGTTGAGAAGATAAAAGATGGTTCTATCGTTGATTATCGGTTTGATGTTGAATCTGGCGTCCTTGTAAACATGAGCAAATAGAGTAATGACATTAGTAAGCGCTTGGTAATAGGGATAATATATTTTGCACATGATTGATCAAGAGGAATCCAGTGAGGACTTCCAAGCTGCTTGGCTAGCAGCGGCCAAGCATATTCAAGCTCAATGTAGGGGAGGGATTAAATGGATTCGGTTTGATCTAAGTCGCCCTTTCATTGAGCATCTCTCATTTACTATTGGCAATCAGCTTTTTTTTGTATTCGTTGACGCAGAAGAATTTGAGCTTTCCAACAGATATGACGCCTTCACTGTCTATGCTGATAAGGCAAATGCTGTTCCATTGGTAATTACAATGAAAAAGAATATTGGAATCTACGAGCCGTCGAGTGGAGGTTGGGGGCTTCTCAATGCTGTCACTAAGGTGCCTGTAGACCCTCTCGCACTAGTAAGTGATGAATTGATCGAGATATCCGATTGGGAGCTGCATGACTTTGCAATTAGCGTCGTCAAGAATGAGCTTATAAAGGAAGGTAAGACTGTCTACTCAACTTGCTCAGATATGGAGATCAACCCTTCATTATGGTTTGAGGAGAATGGTGTACATTGCTGGGTAGTTATTAGAGGTCTGCGGCACCCCTCGATATCAGCCGAAAGGCCTGAGGGTCTTGACCAAATTGCTGAAGGATTACCAAGAAAAAATTCGTCAGGCTATTATGCGTTAGTGACGGTTGCGAATAGTGATGATCCATTTGATCCTGAGGCAGCTGACAGCGGCAATTTTCTTCCCCTTTATAGAGGTCATGCTATGACAATAAAATATGCTGGCATCCAACCAATTGTCGCAGCTCATTGATGCACCGACCTATGATAACGCTAATTTTAGATATTACGTTCATGGAGTATCCACAATAAATGCCTAATAAAACTATTTCTTATGGTTCAGTGAATGAGGCGATTGATGATGCAGTTGCTAAGTATAAGAATAATGAATCAATTGACGATATCCTTTATTGGATCAATCAGGATACAGATCTGCTTACAGGTTGGGCATACGACACAGATACATTCTTTAATGATGATTGGGTCTTTTTAACCAGCGAGGCAGAGCTTTTTTTGACCCATGAAAATATCTTCGATTATTTTGAAGAGAAACAATTAGTTTTAAAAACAGATGCCGAGATTTTAGGCTTTGTTGCTAGGCAGGCTAATAGTTTATTTGATGATGGTTATGCAGTGCATTTTCAGTCTGTGGATGAGGTTTTTCTAACTGCTACTTGCGAGATGTGTGGACAGGCTGGAGTCCATTTTAGTGATTTCAATATATGTAACTCGAAAGAGGAGTACTTTAAGAGCCTTATTAATAAGGGTTGTATGCTGTGGCTAGACCACTTTCTATCTCATTCAAATGATGATCTTATATCGATGTTTAAGAAAAATATTACTGATAAATATTTTGATATCTAGGAGATGATCTATGAAATGTCCGTCAGATATTTTTGATAAATTATGGGCTGTGCGTGGGAGTGGTACAGATAATGAAAGGTGCGTTGCATTTGCCTACGAAGCAATGAGTGAAATTGATTTCACTGGAGTGTTTAGATTGTCGTTTGACGAGGTAAGAGTCGAGCATTTAAAAGACTGGGGTAATTTAGAAGATTGGATTTATGATCTAGGTGTAGGTCTGTCATTAGAGGATGTTTTCCCACAGCACCATGAGGACTTACATTCTGAAGAAATACTGCCAAGCCACCTAGTTGAGGATACAAATAAGCTAAAAGAGTTAGTTTTAGGGGCTATCAGGGCTAAGTCAGATGCAGGAGGGGCTGGAATCGTGGGCATTGCTTGTACTGAGATTTCCAATGGAGATAGAGCTCTTTGGCTCTTATTTGATGACAGCGACGCTTGGAGTCTGGGGCATGAAAATTATATTGAAGTTGTTGAGGATTTAAGTGAGCTGACAGAGGCTGATGGATATTATACGTTATAACTCAACGGTTTTAGTAACACAGGAAGTAACATAATGTGCTTTATAAATAAATTAAACCTATATTAATCAGTTATTTATGTTGTAAATTCAATTCCCGCCGCCTCCACCAAACAAGTGATCTAGGAGACACTTCGCAAAACAAAGTACCTAGTAAATGACCATACAGGCCAGTATATCTGGACCTGTATGAGTCGTTTAAATTCTATACCGTTCGCTAACATCCATTTACTTTAGTAACACACATGGTAACATATAGTGATGTTTCTAAAGACCGTGTTACTACGATGCCAAAAATAACAAAGCCATTATCAAACACAGAGATCAGTACCGCTAAAGCTGCGGTTAAACAATATTCACTTGCTGACGGTGATGGACTCTACTTGCGTATTGCTACTAGCGGGACAAAAACCTGGCTGTTTAATTACTATCGGCCACACACAAAGAAACGTGCCAATCTTAGTTTTGGTAACTACCCCTCAGTCACACTGGCAGATGTGAGATCAATGCGTACAAATGCCAGGTCGCTATTAGCAAAAGGGATCGACCCGCAAACCTCAAAAGCTCAAAGCGACCGTAGCAAGCAAGACGAAGCGTTGGCCACGCTAATGGCTGTGACGGCGGCCTGGCTAGAGGTTAAAAAGCATAGAGTGTCCTTGGACCACGCAGGCGATATCTGGCGCTCACTTGAATTACATATCTTTCCCAGCTTGGGGAAGCTCCCAATATCTGCGGTAACAGCCCCTATAGCCATTGAGGCTTTGAGGCCCCTAGCAGCAAAGGGGTCACTAGAGCAGGTCAAACGAATTTGCCAAAGACTCAACGAAGTGATGGTCTGGGCGACGAATACAGGCGTAGTTCAGCATAACCCGTTAGCAGGTATCGCGGCAGCCTTTAAAGTGCCAGAGAAGCATAACCAACCGACGTTACCGCCGAGTGAACTCCCTTTATTGCTAAGCGCGGTTCAAGCAGCCAATATTAAAGTAACGACACGCAGTTTAATCCTCTGGCAATTACACACAATGACTCGCCCAAGTGAAGCTGCTGGTGCCCGTTGGGATGAAATAGATACAGAGAAGTCACTTTGGAGTATCCCGGCAGAGCGGATGAAAAAGCGACGACACCATATTGTGCCGTTAACCTCACAAGCTTTGAGGCTATTAGAGCGCATGAATATGATAAGTGGGCGAAGTGAGTTTATATTTCCATCTGATCGAAGCAATAGGAAGCCATACAACCCGCAGTCGGCAAACATGGCTTTGAAGCGTATGGGCTTTCATGGGAAGTTGGTTTCTCATGGGTTGAGAGCATTAGCGAGCACAACTTTAAATGAAGCAGGCTTTGATGGAGATATTATTGAGGCCGCGCTGGCCCATGTAGATTCAAATTCAGTCAGAGCCGCCTACAATCGTGCTCAGTATATTGAGCGGAGAAAGGTGATGATGGAATGGTGGTCAGAGCGAATTGAGAATGCTGCTCTCACAGGGGAAATGACTCCAGTTATATTTGGTAATGTTCGAGACATATCTCAAGTTAGTAGTTGATTGGGTTGAATTATGGAGATAAAAAAGTAATGAGTAAGTTCCAGACCTATTTTAATGCAGAGCAGGCCGCTCTCCTAGCTGTTGGGGTTTATCAGCAATTTCATACAATGGAAGACCTAAACAAGGCCGCCGATGACAACGACGTCAATAAAGAAATTTACCGAGACGCTCAGGAATTAACGTCACTCCTTCAGTCGAATATTGATTATCAGCAAAGAAATGGAGTAGGTTATCTGGATTCGTTCTCCGTATGTCCTGAAAGTGGTGACGGTCTATACTCGAGGGAGCAACTTAAAGCATTTGTTGCACCGATGAACGTTGATGGTTTGGTGGCTAATATAGACCAGCATTCTAATATTACAACTGAAAAGCCACTGGGTGTAAATGAGAAGAAAACGCTGCTACGAATTATAGGAGCATTGACAAATGCTTTAGCGGATCAAGGTCCACAAAACCTTAGTAAGGAAGGTTCACCTATAGTTGGGACGGATGAAAGCGGGATAATTGGGCTTCTTAAAAATAATAGCTATATATCTGTTGGGAAATCCACTTTGCATAAACATATATCTGGTGGGCTTTCAGAAATAGAGGACTATAAAAAAAATGACAGATAAATCAGCCTTATATGAGGAAACATGCGCGTTGTTCCAGGGCGCCTTCAGTCACCTAGACTTAGAGTACCCTTTGCCAGTGGGAGACATCCTGTCACACGATCTTTTTACTGAAGAGCAAATAGCTATTTTAGTTTCGGAAGGGTATCTATGTGCTGATTGACTCGATTCAAGTCCTCCGATGTAACTAGCTCGTTTCATACTCAATTTCCAGCTGGAAGTTAGTTTTTCCAGCCGGGACGATTTCTTTTTTAGCTTTAAACAAAATGGCTTCGTAACCAAAAACATCAATACGAGGCTAATAGATGCAATCAATTTCAATACAGCGTAAACCAGATGTCTTAAAGCAACTAGGTATCTCTGCGACAACTCTTCATGCACGTATCCATACATATAAATTCCCTCCACCAATTAATCTCGGTGGCCGCGCTGTCGGTTGGCTATCAAGTGAAGTAGAGGCTGTCATAGCGGCGATGGCGGCTGGTGACCAGGACTACACTCTTGAGCAGGTGGTGACTCTTCTTATTGAGAAGCGTGTCACCACTTTAAGGGGGCTATTCGATGGACATTAAACTTACCAGTGGCAACGGTGCGTCACACTCAAATAGTAATGGCGAGCTAAGCTCGATAACATTCGATGGAATTATCAGGTTAGCCCATAA
>CAXBKC010000087.1:0-11071 GCA_963975615.1 uncultured Oleiphilus sp. | reverse complement strand
GCAGATGATGGCTCGGGCTTCATTTATGATGGATATACGATCGTAGCATTCCCGGATTCTGTCGATAAGCAAACTCCTATAATTGGATATATGCCTGGCCACATGCCGTGGAAGTTTGGTGAGAAACTGAAAGAGCTTGGTGTAACTATCACCAATACCAAGGCAGACAATTCATGCTTTATTGATCGTCACCTCATAACCGGTGCCAGCCCAAAAGCAGCCAATGATTTTGGAAGACTTGCCACCAACACTTTACTGAATGTAGTTCAATCAAAATGAGTCGTATTGACTTTACAGCTATGGAATCTATCGGATTTTTACTTATCCAGCTATCGCTATGTGTTCATAGCCGCGTTTAGGTTTCGATGTTATACAGAAGGTATTTTTATGCATAATTCAAATAATATATTACGAATTGGTATCCAGTGTTTTTTACATATTGCTTTATGGGGATGGTCAGTCACAGCTTATGCTGTCTCTGGTGGGGAGAACACTCTATCTTTTTCAGTTATCCAAACAGCTCAATCAAGTGGTACTAGTGAAGCAATGGTTGTTGAGAGTGGTGACCTCTTTACTTGGAGGAAGCTTGAGCATATCTCAGTATTGGTACGTCATCCCAGGGGGGATTTTCTTTGGGATACCGGAATAGGGATTGAAATAGAAGCACAAACGACGGTATTCAGTTTTATTGAGAGCATATTATTCCGCATTGAGAATGTTAAGCCTGCACGACTCCAGTTGGATGAGAATGGCTATGATGTTAAAAAGCTAATGGCAATTATCCCTAGTCATATGCATTGGGACCATGCTAGTGGCATAGAGGATTTTTTAGGGGTACCGGTTTGGATTCAACAAGAAAGTTATGAAGAAGCTGTTTCGGGACAGCCCTCTAGTTTTTTGCAGTCACAGTATGATCATAAAGCAATAAATTGGCAGATACTAAAACTGGCTGACCAGGTCTACCAAGGCTTTTCTAAGAGCTTGGATATATATGGTGATGGAACAGCAGTCTTAGTTGATCTTTCAGGCCATACCCACGGGCAGCTTGGACTTTTTTTATCAATGAAAAGTGGAAAACGTTACTTCTTTATTGGTGATACAGTATGGGCTGTGAAGGGGGTTCGTGATAACAAATCTCGCCCTGCAATTGTGGAATGGTTGGTGGGGGTAGATACAGATATTGAAAAAAATGCGCGTGTAATTGAAAAAATTCACCTTCTTTCAAAAAGAGATACAGATCTAATTATCGTCCCCGCCCATGATGAACTTCAGATTAAAAAGCTCCCCCATTATCCTGAGTTTAGCCAATAAATGGTTAAGTTAAACACGCGTAAAAATATTCAATATCAAAGGCTATAAATTAGTCTGTGGTGGCATGCCAAAACCGGTATATCTTAAATGGAAAAAATAAAAAGTACTGCTAACGGGTACTTCTGGCTCTATAGGGCTTCATTGTGCACAACAGCTTTTGAATCATGGTTTCGAAGTTTTATGCCTTTTTAAAGCTCTTCACTCGCTTATCTTAACCAAGGATAAAAATAATGACGCTATATCGATTATTCGCTTTCTGCTTGATTTTGTTATCAAGCACCTCAGTGCTTGCTCTTGAAGAAAAGAAATTTTGTATTTACGACCCCGTGGGTAACAACGGGCCATCAATGACATTTTTGGCTGACATAGTTCCTAAAGCTATAGTTTGGGGGCTAGAGGTTAAATTGCTTGCCTATACCGATGAAAAAGTTGCCTCAAACGATTTTAAAGCGGGCTTATGTGACGTGGTATTTCTGACGGGAATTTTAACTCGACACTACGTGCCATTTGGTGCCACGCTAAATGCGGTAGGTGGTATTATCAGCGATGAAGGAGTGGATAAAGTTTTAAAGGCCATTACCAATCCTAAAGCCGGAAAACTACTTTCCAATGGAAATTATGAAGTTGTTGGTTCATTTCCCGTAGGTGGTGTATATCTTTTTGTCACTGACAAAAATATCGATACTGTTGAAGAGTTTAGCGGTAAGAAAATTTCAATCCTAAACGATGATCCACAGAGTCTAAAATTAGCAAATATCGCGGGTGCCTCTCCGGTAGGCACATCTCTGGCAACTTTTTCTGGCCAATTTAATAATGGAAATATCGATATTTTACCTATGGTTCCGATAGGCTATAACGTCTTTGAGTTGTACCACGGTTTAGGTGAAAACGGTGGAATTATTGATGAGAGGCTATTCTACGGTATGATGCAACTGATATCACATAAGGACCGCTTTGCAAATGATTTTGGGCAACAAATGAGAGAATATATTTTGTCGCGATTGGCTGATATACACAAGTTAGCCAAAGATTCTAAAGCTGAAATACCTGCCAAGTACTGGATTAAGACCTCTGCGAAAACTAAAACTGCTTTTGATAAATTCAAACTAGATATTCGTCTAGCGCTCAGAGAGGAAGGAGTTTTCGATAGAAAAGCATTAAAATTGCTTTGGAAAATTCGTTGCTCTGAAGACCCCACGCGCGCTGAATGTGCCGCTCCTGAATAAGTATATTTGTGCAGATACAGTCAAATAAATCTCACCAGAAATCAAAGTTAGTAGAACTCAGTAACTGGTGTCTAAAGAAAAATTTCTATCTATATCGGTATTACAAGCCCCGTGTCTAGTTAGCTGAAGTATAAGGCGCGAAGAAATTCGAAGGTATTTGTATCTTCATTGACGCGCAGGCGGCAATCCATTTACGTAGTCGTTGAAGCATTTGCCAGATTAATACCTCTCGCTTCGAATAACTAAACAATGGATCCCGTAACAAGTACGGGATGACGTGAACGAGAGTTGAGCGCTTTAATGGTGAAGGCTCCTACGGCCTAATCTGGCACACGCTCTTCATTGTCGCGTAGGCGGCAATTCATTGTCTTAGCCGTTGAAGCATTTATCAGATTAATACCTCTCCGCCTGAATAGCTTAAACCATGGATTCCGTAACAAGTAGTGGTTTGCGTGAAGCAGCAACTCTCCGTAATCCGCTCTTTTATCGCTGAAGTGGTTTTTAGCTAATTGGTTTATTAAAAGTATATAAAGGCTTCTTCGCCATTTCTTTATTAAACCGAGCAACTTCCTCTTGGGCTTGTTGTTGCTTCGCTTCTTCTTCCTTATCTTTGAAGAATACCTTTATTTCAAAGGTTTCTTTCGTTTGTTGAATGGCTTCAGCACGCACTAACTCAGTGTTAGCATCAGGGTATAAGTTATCTTTATGCTTGATGATTTTTTTTAGTTCCGCTTCTAAGCTTTTTAAAACTTCTTTATTTGGGGCAGCGCCTTTTTGTTTTCTGAGGAAGCGTTTTAATTTTACAGGTCTATCTATTTTGGGATGTAAGGACATATTCCAGGCAGTTACAACAATATCTAAACGCGACTGCATCTCTTGTTTATTGTCGATTGCCTGTAATAGATCACCGCTGATATCGACGAGCTTTTGGGAGATGTTTTCGTTATCTGACATAAAATTCCAACTGTTTAATTAGGGTCTAACCACTAGGCTTATAAATTTTAGCATTTACTATAACGCTTCTGACACGGTGGACAGTTGACCTAAATCATTGAAACGGAATATCGCCATCATGGCGTAACGATATTAAATGTCCCCTTTGGTTTATCAAATATGCTGAAGAAACGAACTAGGTCGAGCTTGCTGCCCTCAATGCTTAAGTCGTCACTAAATATGGTCTCTGATAGGCCTGCTTCTCCTACCATCAGATCAACAAATAAAGCATGTGTGATATTTAATGAGGCGTCTGCTTTTGTGTTTTTTGTTGCTTTTTGGTGGTGTAGCACTGAATTTTTAATCTTCAGAAGATAACTTTCTGCCAAGTCAGTGAAGGTGATCTTGACGCTTAGATCAGATCTACAGCTTCATCTGGAAGAACTCTAACAGCCATGCTTGTGAAGAAGTTTTCTATCGGTGTTTTGAGTAAGACGTTTTTCATTATCGCTGGACTGATGCCTTCTTCTGGAACGCCGTGCCTTAGTTCATAAGCGCCAGTTAGATAGAAGTCTCGCCATGGTGCAGATTCTGCCTGATACCCAAGTTGATCGTAAATTTTTGCAAGTAGTGCTTTCGCTTTGTCATTATCTGGATCTGAAAAGACTGCATGATTGACTAGCTCCGCCAGCCAACGGTAGCTCCTAGTAGCATCCTCAATGTCTTCTTTATCTGCGTCAGAGAATTGTTGAGTAGCCCTAGTCAGCACGGTATCTATTCCGCCCATCATGTCGATATAGCGAGTTGCCACCGCTTTCTCTGGAAGAGGGTTTAACTTGGCTGGATTTGCTGTAAACCAGCCCATGTAGGCTTGATAGACAGCTTTAGCGTTATGGGATAGAGAGCCGTAATAGCCTTGATTATGAAACTGCTGGTTTAAGGTCTTGGGAAGTTTTAAGTTTTCAGCAATTTCATTTGGGGTAAAACCCTGGTTTAACATACGAACACTTTGGTCATGAATGAATTTGTAGGTGTCTCGTTGTATTGTTAAAAAGCTCTGTATTTTTTCTTTTCCCCACAAAGGCCAGTGGTGGCTAGCAAAGTACACTTCACTATCTGAAAATGTCTTACTGGCTTGATCTATGTAGTGGCTCCAAAGTTTTGCATCACGTACTTTAGCGCCGCGTAAAGTATAAAGGTTGTGTAGATTACGACTGACAAGTTCGGCACCGCAAAATGCTTTGTATTTTGGGATAGAGAAAACAAATTCTGCCGGTGCCTCTGAGCCAGATACGCTTTGAAAATGAATACGTAAGCCATCGATTTCCAGACTTGTGTCACTGGCGCCAATCAAAACAGTCGGTGACTGAATGCCAAATGTACCAAAAGCTGGGCCTTTCCCAAGACCAGAATCAATATGTCCTCGATCATTTCTAGCCAATGGTTTTCCATACATATACATCGCACGACGACTCATAGAGGTACCAGCAATTATATTTTCACTCGTGGCTTCTTCTTCAAAACCTTCTGGCGCAATTATTTGCAGCTCTGCTTTTTCTGTTGCATCTAAATTCTGAAATATGCCTTGTACGCCGCCGAAGTGATCAATATGACTGTGAGTAAAGATAATAGCTTTAACTTTATGTTTGCCTAGATGCTGCTGGGCAAATTTGAAAGCGTGATCTGCAGTTTCTGTAGAGGTGAGGGGATCGACAATAATCCAGCCATTATCACTTTCGATAATGCTCATATTGGCAAGATCATAGCCGCGTAATTGGTAGATGCCATCAGTCACTTTAAATAAGCCGTGGATGTTATTGAGTGATGCTTGGCGCCAAAGGCTTGGGTTAACAGAGTTTGGAGCTGTCGCCTGATTATCCATGAAGGCATAATCTTTACTCTGCCAAACCGTGCTACCTTTTAGATGCGCTATATTTATTTGTTCTTCTTGAGCGATAAGACCTTGAATGGCCAGGATCAAAATCCTCACGATTCGTAAAAGGGCGCTCATCCAATATTTTTTTGTTAGCACGAATAGTTGCATTGCTGGGTGCCGTGTGGCCTTGTTTATTTTGCCCTTCTTTATAATCTAAGCTTTGCTGACATGCACTTAAGCCAGCCAATAAAAAGGTACTCAAGGTTAAGGTTAATATGGGGGGGAGTTTTGAAATAATTGTGGAAGCTTGCATTGGCGCACCTGGCTATTATTTGCTTTACTTTAGTATAGATAGTTATTCAAAATAATTTTTTTATTGGCGCTATTCAGAGGACAGTGGTTTATTCAAGGCTTTAAACAAGATAGTATTGCTTAACGATTTATGAGTGCTGTAACACCTCCACAATGACCCTAAAGTTTAAGAGTTTCTAAACATGCTTGATGATATTAAAAAGTTTTTTGATTGTTTTGTTGAAGATTTTTCATCCTTTGATGGCAAGTTAATCGCGAGCCGTTATCTTGCGCCTTATACCGCAGTTTCTAGGGATGGCGATTTATGGTTATGTGCGACGCAAGAAGAATCTGAAATCTACTTTCAAAGCTTGTTAGACAGGCACTCTTCTTCAGGTGTTGTGCGTTGTAAGTATGAGGATTTAGACTTTTCTTCAATTGGCAGTAATTGCTTTGTTGCTACTGTGACTTGGACGATGATGTCTGAAGATGGAGAGACAGTTTCTAATTGGCGTGAATCTTATAATTTGATTCGTACTGATTCGGGCTTGAAAATTTATACTTCCGTAGATCACTAGTTTTCAATACTCGAAATGAATGGGGTAGTTTTATACGCCATTCATTTACCCAGCTATTTATTTGATGGTAAGTGCTTTCGCTGCTCCCCCCAAATATCATCAAGCCGCTGGTCACGACCACAGCCCCATCTATAATACTTGTAGCGAAGAGGGTTGTTTTTATAATAATCCTGATGAGCGCTTTCATTGCCTTTAATCGGGTAAAAAGTTGAAGCGGTAAGAATAGGGGTGACGACTTTTTGGTTTGGGAATTGTTTAATTACTTTCTCTTTGCTTGCTTTTGCCATATCTCGTTGTTTATCACCTTCCACAAAAATAGCACTTAAGTAGCTAAAGCCTTTATCACAGAATTGGCCTTTATCATCGAAGGGGTCAATGTTTATCCAGAAGTGATCAAGTAAATCTTGGTAGCTTAGCGTGTTTGAATCATAGTCAACTTCGACTGCTTCGTAATGCCCTGTATGATTACCGTTATACGTAGGGTTGACCAAGGTGCCACCGGTGAAACCTGAAATAACCTCATTTACACCATCTAATTTTTCAAAGTCTGATTCCATGCACCAAAAACAGCCGCCTGCAAAAATAGCTTTATCTGCAGTAGCAGGTAAAGGAATGACTAAAGGCAATAACAATAAGGCAGTATAAAATGCATTTCTTAAAATACGTTTATGATTGTTCATTTTTCTAACCTAGCTATTAATTATTGGAAGTGAGTTACAGCGCCTTTTTAATTTTTAAACAGAGCCAAATATTCACCATAACCTTTACTTTCCAATTCTTCCTTAGGAATAAATTTTAAGGCTGCTGAATTTAGACAATAGCGTAAGCCGGTAGGTTGGGGGCCATCATCAAATATATGGCCTAAGTGAGAATCACCAAACTTACTTCGTACTTCTGTTCTGACGCCAAGAAATAAGCGACGGTCTTCATGTTCAACAATATGTGCTTTGTTGATGGGTTGCCAAAAACTTGGCCATCCTGTTCCAGATTTATATTTATGTGTTGATGAAAATAAGGGCTCACCGCTGACGATATCAACATAAATACCCTCTCGTTTTTCATCCCAATATTCATTGTCGAAAGGTCTTTCTGTGCCATCATTTTGAGTGACTTCATACTGCAGCTTAGTAAGCTTTTGACGAATTACTTCGTCTGAAGGTTTTTGGTATTTCATCTTATGAGATGTCATATTTTCGACCTCATGATTTTCTGAGTACTGATGAGCTTGAGTCTCATCTGCATTACTTAAAGAGCTCATACATATGCTAATACTGATAATTAACACTTTTAGTGTTGGTTTCATGCTTTCTCCTTGGTCATATTACTTGACCGACTATGACTAATATTTCTTACAGTCGAAGTAATAAATACTTATTACAGATAATACGTTGGAATAGGGTATATGGATCAGTCTGCGCTTTTTTTACATGTTTGAGAAGATGTAATCTGTGGTCAATGATAACGAATTGATAACATTTCTATGTAAAATCTGTGATAACTATTTTATGGTTCTTAATGCTCAGTATTAAGATTTGAGTAAATATTATTTGTTGTCGATAGCGGTCGTAAAATACAATTTATAGCTAAAATTAGTGATACAAAAGCACAGAAGAAAATTTAGAGTAGTACGAGGTATTAATGAAAAGTTTTCAATGAAGGGAAATTGTTGGAGGGTGTTGCTAATAAAAAATTGGCTCCCCGAGCTGGGCTCGAACCAGCGACAAACGGATTAACAGTCCGTTGCTCTACCAACTGAGCTATCGGGGAACTACTTAGCAAAGCTCGTTAAGTGCTTAACTAAGGCCGCGTATATTAATAAGCAAAGCAGCCTTGGTCAAGTCATAAACGCGTTAAACTAAAACTTTTTTTAGTCTTGCGATAGCTTCTTGTAGATTTTCCATGCTTGTCGCAAAACTTAGGCGCATGCAGCCAGGAGCACCAAAAGCAGAACCGGGTACTAAAGCAACGCCGCCTTCACTTAAAAGATATTCAGCCATGTCTAAATCGTCTTTAGTATTAGGGTTAGCATCAATCGCGCCTTGAAAGTTTGGGAAGGCATAAAAAGTACCATCCCCTTTAATGCATTCAACGCCAGGGAGATCGTTTAAAGCATTGACTAAATAATCATGACGTTTTTTGAATGCAGTGACCATCTCACGAACACAGTCTTGTGGGCCGTTTAATGCTTCAACAGCAGCTGCCTGAGAAATAGAGCAAGGGTTTGAGGTGCTTTGAGACTGAATTTTTTTCATCGCTCCAATTATTTTTTCAGGCCCGGCAGCATAACCAATCCGCCAACCTGTCATAGAGTAGGCTTTCGACACGCCATTCAAAACGAATGTTCTGTCATACAAATCTGGGCAGGCGTTCAAAATATTAACAAAGTCGCTACCAGTCCAAAGAATATGCTCGTACATATCATCAGTAACAATATAAATTTGTGGGTGTTTTCTTAGAACGGCACCTATCTCTTTAAGTTCTTCAATAGAGTAGGCAATACCGGTCGGATTTGAAGGGCTGTTTAAGACAACAACCTTTGTTTTGTCTGTGATCGCACTTTCAATTTGACTAGCTGTAACTTTAAAACGACTTTCAAGTGTTGTTTCAAGTATGATTGGTTTGCCTTCAGCTATCAGTACCATGTCTGGATAAGATACCCAGTATGGTGCTGGTATAATGACTTCATCGCCAGGGTTTATCATGGCTAAAGATAAGTTGAAGAAGCTCTGCTTACCGCCAGAAGATACCAATATTTGATTGGGCTCATAGCTTAAATTATTTTCCCGCTTAAACTTTGCAACGATGGCTTTTTTCAAAGCAGGTGTTCCATCAACTGCTGTATAGCGAGTCTGGCCTTCATTGATTGCTTTAATCGCAGCTTCTTTGATGTGCTTGGGAGTGTCAAAGTCCGGTTCGCCGGCACCTAAACCTATAATATCTTTGCCAGCAGCTTTTAGTTCATTAGCTTTATTGGTAACTGCTAGTGTTGGCGATGGCTTAATGAGTTGAACTCTATCAGATAAGGCTGAGTTAGATACTGCTGTGTTGGAAGGTACGTCCAAAACTATTTCCTCAATCAGAAATAAGTGATCACCTTGCGGTGTTTAGATGGTTATTTGTGTGTCGAATTTTGATAATGTAGCGACAATTAAATAACCGGCTTTGCGTTTTAGTAATTAACGTGACCCCGAATACTTGCGAAGACTGTCTGTATTCAGTGAAATCGCGAAATTATAACATCTAATATTGGTATACGAAATCATCATGACAAAGGAATTTAAAGTTCATTCAAATTTTAGCCCAGCTGGTGATCAACCTTTGGCAATTGAAGGGTTGGTGAAGGGCTTGAATGACGGCTTGATGTACCAAACATTGTTAGGTGTAACAGGATCTGGGAAAACCTACACCATCGCCAATGTGATAGAGGCGGTTCAGCGGCCGACTATTATCATGGCGCATAATAAAACGCTTGCGGCCCAGCTTTATGGAGAATTCAAAGCTTTTTTTCCTAATAATGCTGTTGAATATTTTGTTTCGTATTATGACTACTATCAGCCTGAAGCCTTTGTGCCGTCCTCAAACACCTTTATCGAAAAAGATGCCTCCGTAAACGAACATATTGAACAAATGCGCCTCTCTGCAACCAAAGCATTACTGGAGCGAGACGATGCTATTATTATTGCAACCGTGTCAGCTATTTATGGTTTGGGTGACCCTGAAGCTTATTTAAAGATGATGCTCCACTTAGATAGAGGTGAGCAGATAGGGCAGCGAGCTATATTAAAGCGTCTAGCTGAAATTCAATATACCCGAAATGATGTTGAGCTTCATCGAGCGACCTATAGGGTGAGGGGGGATGTCATTGATATCTTTCCTGCTGAATCTGAAAAAGAGGCTATAAGAATTGAGCTCTTTGATGATGAGGTGGAGAATCTTAGCTTTTTTGATCCTCTGACAGGCGAAGTTATTCGAAAAGTACCAAGAGTCACGATTTACCCTAAGTCGCACTATGTTACACCGAGACAAACTATATTAGATGCTGTTGATGGTATAAGGGATGAGCTTGCTGATCGATTAAAGTATTTACGTGATCACGATAAGTTAGTTGAAGCGCAGCGGCTTGAAGAAAGAACGCGCTATGATACCGAAATGATGACCGAGTTAGGTTATTGTAATGGTATTGAAAACTACTCAAGATACCTTTCTGGTCGTGAAAATGGAGCGGCCCCACCTACCTTATTTGATTATCTCCCTAAAAACTCCCTTCTTATCGTTGATGAGTCACATGTGACTATTCCTCAAATAGGTGCAATGTATAAAGGTGATCGTTCTCGTAAAGAAACCTTAGTCGAATATGGTTTTCGTTTGCCGTCAGCCCTAGATAACAGGCCGATGCGTTTTGATGAATGGGAACGGATTTCGCCGCAAGCCATTTTTGTTTCAGCTACACCGTCGGTCTATGAAGCCGAGCATGCAGACAATATTGTTGAGCAAGTTGTTCGACCTACAGGCTTATTAGACCCGACTATCGAGGTAAGGCCGGCTTCTACGCAAGTTGATGACCTGCTTTCAGAAATCCATAAAGCTGTGAATAAAGAAGAAAGAGTCCTCGTGACGACGTTAACGAAGAGAATGGCGGAAGACTTAACTGACTTTTTGATGGAGCATGGTGTGCGTGTGCGCTACTTGCATTCGGATATTGATACGGTAGAGCGAATTGAAATCATCCAGGATTTACGTAAAGGCGTCTTTGATGTTCTGGTAGGAATCAACCTGCTTAGAGAAGGCTTGGATATGCCTGAGGTTGCTTTGGTAACTATTTTAGATGCTGATAAGGAGGGTTTTTTACGCTCAGA
>CAXBKC010000086.1:0-11079 GCA_963975615.1 uncultured Oleiphilus sp. | reverse complement strand
GAATGGGCGTTTATTTGGTGACCAGAGAGTACATGCAACTGAAGATGTTGAACATGCAGACTACGTTTTATTTATTGGCTGTAACCCTTACCAGTCACACGGTATTCCAAACGCAAGAGATACCCTTAAAGAAATAAAGAAAGATCCAAATAGAACAATGGTTGTGGTTGATCCAAAACGAACTGAAACCGCTAAGATGGCAGATATACATATACAGTTAAAACCAGGGACTGATGCATTTTTACTGTCGGCATTGCTCGCTATTATTGTGCGTGAAGACTTACATGATAAAGCCTTTATAGAAACGCATTGCACAGGATTTGAGGCATTAGAAAAAGAACTGTTAGGCATTCCGATTGAAGATTACGTAAAGCGGGCAGACCTAGATTTAGAGACTGTCCAGAACGTTGCGCGTGGTTTCGCTAAGGCTAAAACTGCATGTGTTCGAATTGATCTTGGTTTGCAGCAATCTCTGCATTCCACTGTTACTGCCTATTTAGAGAAGATGCTCTATATCCTAACTGGGAACTTCGGTAAAAAAGGTGGTAATAATTTACATACCTCCTTCTTGCCTATACTTGGCAACTCCGATGAGAGAAAGCGTAAACTTAAATTGACTGCCCATCACAAAATGATGCCGATTTCAGGTATGTATCCACCAAACATTTTACCAGATGAAATTGAGCATGATGGGCCGGATCGATTAAGGGCTATTTTCGTGGAAAGTAGTAATCCGGCTGTGTCATTCGCAGATTCACATGCTTATGAACGCGCATTTAAAAAATTAGATTTATTGGTTGTGGTCGATGTCGCAATGACAGAAACAGCGCGCTTGGCTCATTACGTGTTACCCGCCGCGTCACAGTTTGAAAAGTGGGAAGCGACAGGCTTTAATGCTGAATTCCCAGAAAACTTCTTCCACTTGCGAAGCCCTGTTTTCAAGCCATTGGCAGAATGTTTACCTGAACCAGAAATATATGCTCGCATCTTAACGAAGATGGGCTTAATTCCCGAGAGCTTTCCGATTCTTGAAAATATTGCCAAGTATGAGCCGAGTATAACGAGTCATCAGTTATTCTTGGCCTCCTTTATGGCGACCCTTAAAAAGAATAAACATTGGGCACCGTATGCGCCTGCTATTTTATATAGAACGCTTGGCGCCACTTTACCAGGCGGGGCTGCTACAGCTTCGCTATTATTACCGTTGGCTATCGATTACGCAAAGAAGTACGGGAAAGCAGTTAAGCGTGCGGGTATAAAGGGAAATAGCATGACGCTAGGGGTTAACTTATTCAGGAAAATCTTGGAAAGTCGCTCTGGTTTGATCATCAGTAAGCATGAGTTTGACGATGTATGGGGCTTGATTAAAAATGATGATAAACGTGTTCATTTAGAAGTAGACGCTGTGTTAGCCGAGCTTCATCAGCTTAAAGATAGTGGCGAACCTACGGGAGCTGATTATCCATTCGTATTGATGGCAGGAGAGCGCCGGAGTTATAACGCGAATCAGATTTTTAGAAACCCTGAGTGGCGTAAAATTGATAAAGATGGCGCAATGAAAATACACCCTGAAGATGCACAAAACCTTAAAGTAGAATCGGGTGATAGGCTTCTATGCAAGTCTGAAAAGGGTCAGTTAGAGGTTGTAGTAGAGCTAGATGATTCAGTCAGAAAAGGCATGCTTACTCTGCCACATGGTTATGGTATGCGTTATAAAGGAAGTGAACCTATTGGGCCGGCTTTGAATCGGCTAACAACTGGAAAGCATTGTGATCCATTTACGAAAACGCCATATCACAAGTACGTTCCAGTTAAGCTTGAAAAGATTGCAAGTTAAAACAGGTTGGTAATGCTGTCGATTTAATTTAAATCGGCAGCATATTGTCTAAGAATAGTCATCGGCACAACGTCTAATGCTTTTTTATGAGTGCGTGTTAAATGAACTTTTGGTGCCATACCTTGTTCGTGAGCTTCCAGCCATCTATTGGCGCATAAACACCAACGATCACCGGCTTTAAGGCCAGAAAAACCATACTCTGGAGCCGGTGTTGACAGGTCATTACCTTTAAATCGTGAAAACTCGAGAAAAGTCTCGGAGGTTTCAATACAAATTGTATGGGAGCCAAAATCCTGATCATTGGTATTACAACAACCATCCCTGAAAAAACCGGTTACCGGGTCATGGCTACAAGCGATGAGTTTTTCTCCGAATACGTTTACTGACTCATCTATTTTAATGCTACTCATATATTTCCTTAGTTTTTACCTTGATGGTATTCAATTCGTGGCGGTGGTGGAGTGATTACTTTATTTCGATTATTTTGATCCGGCTCACGATCTGTAAAATCAAAAGCAATTTCACCAATAGAAAGCTTGTAAGATAAATCGATAGTAATGCCTGCTTTCCCAGTTTGCTCTTCTAGTTTTTTATCTTCCAGTTCCTCTAGTTCAGCATAAGAAAGAGCTGGTAAACCAAAAGCTAACAGGCATAGAAAGACTTTAGAGCGGCGTAGATATATTTTCTTAATTTTCTTAATATTCATTTTAGTGACCTGAAAGCACAAAAATTGTACAGACATTATAGCTCTATCTTTTCTCGTGCGGCTATACATGCAGGCCGACTATAAAGTCTATTTTTGTAATCAAGCAAGCCTGGCAAGACTTCAAATTTAAATGCTTCTGCCCAGCTAAGTGTGTGCGCAATTAATATATCGACCATAGTAAACTGCTTACCTAAGGCAAATTCAGTGGGGTGTTCACCGATTAATCTAATTAATGCTTTTTGAGATTTCTCAAATTCCCAATGCGTAGTAGGCAGTACCTCTGGAACTCGATATTCTTTTGGAATGGCAAAACGGTGCTTAGCATTTGTCCAAAGTGGCTGTTCAAGATCAGACATAACAAAAAATGCGAGTTGATCATAGTGTGCACGGGCTGGTGTGTTGTCTGCTGGTATGAGGTTTTTCTCTGGAAACATTTTTGCGAAATAACTTATGATGGCTGCACTTTCGGTTAAGGTGACGTGACTGTCACAAAAGGTCGGTACTTTTCCTTGGAAGTTGAGCTTTCGATAATCAGCTGTTTGGCTACCATCTGATTCCGAACTACCCAAAGCAACTTCGATATACTCGTAATTTAAGCCCACCTCTTCAGCAGCCCAAACACAGCGAAAAGCACGCGTTTTTTGGGTTCCATATAGTTTCATACTCACCTCCTATAATGAGTGATGCTTAGCTTTTTATTATTTATAACTATGTCGTTACTATGCTCGAAAGATCATTAAAAGTAACGTTCTAATTCAGGAATGACTTGTTCAAATTGAATGGGCTTAGTTAAGTGGCTATCCATTCCTGCAGCGATACACAGCTCTTTCTCAATAGGTGAAGCATTGGCAGTGAGGGCTATGATAGGGGTGTTTAGATACTCTGGATAAGAGCGTATGATTTTTGTTGCTTCAAAGCCATCCATCACTGGCATTTGAATATCCATCACAATTAAGTCGTACTTGTTCTTGAGAGCCATCTTAGTGGCTTCAAGACCATTTATGGCATGGTCAACAATTAAGCCTGCTTGTTCTAATAAACTTTGTGCGATTAAACGGTTAATTTCGACGTCTTCGACGAGTAATACTTTTTTATTTTTTAGTGATTGAGAGGTGTAATTGAGAGCAGGAATTTCATCATTTTTCTTATTTTGAATAACTGACTTTTTGGCTGGGGGTAAATATAAACTAAAGCTAAAGCAACTACCTTTTCCTAATTCGCTTCGTAAGTTAAGTTCACCTTGCATAAGACTAACGAGGTGTTTACATATAACAAGACCTAGTCCTGTTCCACCATACTTTCTAGAGGTTGACTCATCAGCTTGAGTAAATGCAGAGAATAGTTTTCCTTGCTGTTCATCGCTGATGCCAATACCTGTGTCAGAAATAGCTATGTTTACGAAATCGTTTTTGTCTTGCTGAACCTCTAGGTTAACGCTGCCTTTTTCAGTAAATTTAATGGCGTTATTCAGTAGGTTGGATAAAATTTGTGAACATCTGACTGGGTCACCTATGACAAGGGATGGAAAGGTCTTATTTATTGAAACTGATAAAGTAAGGCCTTTAGCTTCAGCCTCAACATTAGCAATATGGACGACCGAGTCGAGCACTTTTCGGAAATCAAATTCTGTTCGCTCAATGCTGAATTTACCAGCTTCAATTTTAGAAAAGTCTAAAATATCGTTGATAATATGTAATAAGCTATTCGAAGAGTATTTTAACTTCTCTAGATAACTTTTTTGTTCATCATTGAGTTTAGTTCGAAGTAGCAGTTCGGTTAAGCCAATAACGCCGTTCATCGGCGTTCTGATTTCATGACTCATATTCGCCAAAAACAGGCTTTTTGCTTTATTGGCGTTATCCGCTGTTTGGTTTGCAAGACGCAACTGCTCGTTCTTGGTTTTTAATTCTTTAGTCCTAACATTTATTTTTTCTTCCAAGTTAAGATTCGATTCTTTTAACAAAGCTTCAGATTCAATTAATTTAATTTGGGTAGATTTTAATTCGGAGTAAGCTTTTTCCGAAAGGCTCTTCGCAACAGCGGTTTTTTTTATCAAATAAAACAGCAATAAAATTAATAGTGTGAGGAAGATGGTTTGTAATAGTTCTTGCAGAATAATTTTGTGGAGTAGTTTTTTCTGACCGTCGTATGAGTAATATACTTCGATGTTGCCGATAGTCATTGAACCTTGCTTAACTGGAGTTCTGATGGAATTTAATTTTAGTAGTGATTTTTGTACTGTGGGATGATCACTGATTTGTATTAGTGAACCATCATCATTTTTATATCTGCCCATAAAAAGGTGGCCAAAATTGCCATACACTTTGGCAGCAATAATAAAACTTGTTCCCAGCTCTGCATCGAGAATGGCTGAGGCAGTTTCTTCAGTAAAATGTCGTTCGGTCGATTTTTGATAAATATTGTAGACAAGAGGTATGACGCTATTGGCAATTCGAAGACTTGCACTTTGTACGCGTTCATCAATGTTACTGTGTAGTTGATGTTCCGCTTCATTTATACGCCAAAAAAATAAACTGACCATGATGCAAACAACGAGCATGCATATGAGCAGAAATACTTTTTGTGATGAGAAATCTAGCTTCATTATTTAGTTATCGTAAGGGCCGAATAATTCATAATAAGCATTATAATCTTTTTTAAATGCCCGTTTTGTCTCGATTAAGCGTTTAGTTATTTCATCGGAAGCTTTGTATTGATTTATAATCTTATCTGATACGATTCTCCACTTTTCTATATCAGATTTTGACCATTTTTGGATAGTGGTATTGTTTTGTTTGAATGCATTGAGTGCTTTAAAATCTTCAACTTTCGCGATGGCTGTGGTGGTAAGCGTATACGATTTTATGGCAGTTTCCAAAATGGCTTTTAGGTCTTCAGATAGTGCGTTATAGGCTTTTTGATTAATTAAAAAATCTGCCAGTACCGAAGGTTGCCAAATAGCAGGGACGATAGCATGAGTTGCAATTTCATTTAGTCCTAAATTCCATGCGCCTGACGCGGTTGTCCACTCGACGGCATCTAAGGTATCGTTGTCTAAAGATGCTTTAATTTCATCTGGTACAAGTGGAATGGCGTAAGCACCAGTGGCCGCGGCGAGCACTTCGCTGGGTAAACCGGGACCAATCCTGACTTTCAATCCTTTCATATCATCAATCCCCGAAATGGGTTTTTTAGATAGTAGTCCAAACTCCATGCCAGTCCACCAAGCTGCTCGCCAAATAACACCTTCAGGATTTGCTAATTCATTAGCTATTTTGGTGCCATCTCCAGCAATAAAATACATAAGTGACGCATCAATATTCATGAAGTCAAAAGGGATAGCATTTAAAACCGACCATGCAGGGTGCTGGCCTGACCACCAATTAGGCCAGCCACTACCCATTTGAATTTTTCCAGACTTTATTGCATTAAAAATATCAGGGCCGCCGGTTATCGAGCCACCGGGGTGAGGATTTATGATAAAACGTCCAGCACTCATGATTTTAATATTTTCCGTCATTTTGACGAGCTCTATATAGTCAGTACTGGAGGCCGTAGCTTGAGATTGTATATCCCAAGTGATTACTTTCTGTTCTTTTTCACAGCCTTGAAGTGAAAACATGAGGGTGATAGCGACAATGAGCCCAAGAAGTTTGTGAAGGAAATTGTGGTGTTGCTTCATGAGTATGCTACCTGATTGCTGAAAGTGTGTCTGATGGCTGTGGTTTAAGCGTAGTCTAAAAAAAGAGGGGCGTTTAGTCCAATGAAGCAATTAATGACGCAATGAATTCAAAAATCAGTATTATTTACTGTTATTGTATGAATCTTCTTTAGATTGAAAGTCTCGAGCTCAATAATCAGTATTTCTCGCACTAAGGTAATGGCTACAAGATAACGAATTAATGGCAAAATTAAACGGTTTTCTACTTACTCGCCAGTGGCGTGACAGCCATGAGGGCTTGATGCTTCGTTATTGGTTGCATACGGATTCAGGCCCTTTACTTGTTGAACAAAAGCAGCAAGAAGGTGTGTTTTTTGTTGAATTAGATCGAGCTCAACAAGCTAAGTCTCTAGTCTCTCATCGACTTCATCGTTCTAAAGAACTAACGCTGAAGTCTTTTTCTCAAAAGCCAGTTGAGGCCTTTTATTTTTCTCAACAGAGGTATTTGCGCCAAGCGTCCAAGCTGTTAAGAAATATAGGCTTAGAGCCTCTAGAAGCAGATGTTAGAACCGTTGATCGTTATTTGATGGAACGTTTTATTACCGCATCAATGGAAGTTTCTACCCAAAATTTTAATAATCATGAGCACTTCCATTATGCGAGTAATGCAGTTCTTAGGCCTGCTGAATGTTCACCTAACTTTAAGCTGGTCTCTTTCGACATAGAAACGGCTTATCCATCGGATAATATTCTATCTATAGCCGTTTACTCAGAAGATATTCAAAAAGTATTTATGTTGGGTTCAGAGCAAGATCAATGTTTTGATCAGCATGGTCCTGACCAGTTTAGTATTGATTGTCTTTTGGTCGCTGATGAACGAGCGCTATTAATTGAATTTATGGCGTGGTTGCAGGAGGCAGACCCAGATATCTTGATAGGCTGGAATTGTATTAACTTTGATTTACGTGTGCTGGATAAAGCATGCCAACGTTACGGCTTTAAACTAGCAATAGGCCGTAATAGAGAAGTCCTTGAGTGGCGTACCAGCCCAAATAATGAGGAACATTATTTTGTGCTGGTGCCAGGCAGAGCAGTATTAGATGGCATCGATACCTTGAAGTCTGTCAGTTATCATTTTGAAAGCTTCTCTCTGGAGTTTGTATCACGAACCCTGTTAGGCGAAGGTAAATTGATTCATGACCCAGATGACCGCGGTGATGAAATACTGCGTTTATTTAATGAAGATAAGCCAGCATTGGCGGCCTACAATCTATCTGACTGCGAACTGGTTTGGAAAATTTTTGAAAAAACCAGGCTTATCCATTTTGCTATTGAGCGTTCACGTTTAACCGGTCTGCCTTTAGATAAAGTTGGCGGTTCAGTATTAGCGTTTGAAAATCAATATTTACCACGACTCCATCGCCAAGGATATGTCGCACCCAACTTACCTGTAAATCCTCAAGGTGTTGGTAGCCCTGGCGGCTACGTAATGAATTCTCAGCCAGGACTTTACGATCATGTCTTGGTTTTGGACTTTAAAAGTCTGTACCCCAGTATTATTCGCACCTTTATGGTCGATCCTTATGGTTTGGCAGAAGGGGATCGCTTGCTAGAAAATGCAGAGCAAAACTTTGTTGAAAACTACGACAAAACGGTATTTTCTAAAGGCTATCGAGGTGCTTACTTTAAAAAACAAGACAGTATTCTTCCTAGCCTGATAGAGCGGCTTTGGCTGGCTAGAGATAAAGCCAAGCAAGATAACAATGCCTCTTTGTCGCAAGCCATTAAAATCATTATGAACTCTTATTATGGCGTTATGGGAACACCGGGCTGTCGGTTTTTCGATCCAAGGTTACCAAGCTCAATTACCTTGCGTGGTCATGAGATTATGCTAAAGACGAAAGGCTTAATCGAGGAAGAGGGCTATCAGGTTATTTATGGTGATACCGATTCCATTTTCGTGTGGCTTAATTTAAAAGAAGATTCAGGCGATATGGATCAGATAGATCAGATAGGTAAGTCATTAGCATCAAAGGTAAATTTATGGTGGAAAAACTATTTGCACACAGAATATCAGCTATCTAGTGCCTTGGAACTAGAATACGAAAATCATTACACCCGCTTCCTCATGCCAACCATTCGTGGCTCAAGTGAAGGTACTAAAAAACGTTATGCCGGAATGGTGTGTTCAGATAGCTTCGACCCAATTAATCCTCAAGCACATACCTACTCATTAATTTTTAAAGGCTTAGAAACTGTTAGAACAGATTGGACCTTGCTTGCGAGAGAATTCCAAAAGGAACTTTATGACAGGATATTCTTAAAGAAAGAATATAAGGCGTATATTCTAGAGCTCGTTGCAGGCCTAAAAGCAGGGAAGTTTGATGAGAAATTAATCTATCGAAAGCGCTTAAGACGGCATTTAAATGAGTACCAAAAAAATATACCGCCTCATGTCCAAGCAGCCAAAAAAGCAGAGCAGTGGTTGTTGTCTCAAGGGAAACGGCAGCGATATCAACGCGGTGGTTGGATAGAGTATTGTTATACCCTGAATGGGCCAGAGCCACTTGAAAATTTAGAGTCGCCCCTCGATTACGATTTATATATTGAAAGACAAATTGCGCCAGTTGTGGATGGCATCGTTATGTTTTTGGGCACCACGTTTGATGAAATTACCAGTAAGCAATTGAACTTGATTTGAACTTGATTTGAACTTGATTTGAAGTTTATGAGGTGCTCTAAATTCTTATAATAAAAAGCCCTGATCAACAGGGCTATAAATAATAGAGCCTAAAAGCTTGGCAGCTACTTAAGACGACGAATACCCACTAAAGTAAGGATTCCTAATCCGAATAGAGCTAGAGATGCGGGTTCTGAAACTGAAACTGATTGAGTAGTTTCATTTAATGCAAGATTGTCTACTAAGAAGTAATTACCCAAATCTAGTCTTAACTCATCTATTAGACCACTAACGCCAGAAAAATAAGTGAACTGAGAGTTTAATGTGATCTGAGATGTCCAAATCACAGAACCATTATTAAAACCTCTTATATAAGCTGTTCTGGCTCTTGCATTACCCCAAGTCTTTGCCCATAAGCCATCAAAACTAAAGTCGGAGTTGTTTTGATCAGTGATAATGCCGCTGCCGCTAAAATTATTGAGCATTGTATAATCACCAGAAACTGAGCCGTTGTTCCATTTTGAGCCAACAGTATCAATCCAATCTAGGCGATTTAGAGAGTTAGTAGCGCCAAAGTTATAGCCTTGATAATTACCAATGGCTCCATAGCTATTTTGTGATTGTCCTGGAATATCATCGAACGTAAGAATTGCAGCTTGAGAGCTGGTGGTGAATAAAATTAAAAGTACAGCTAGTAAATTAAATTTCATTATTTGTGCCTATGAAAGTTGAAAGTATGTTTACAAATGTAAATTAAGCACTATTCGTGCCATTATTTTTTATTCATATAATTCATGAGTATAGCGTTCAAAAAATCTATATGGTTTCATTTGGTGTAAAGTGGTTTGACACTTTATTAGCGGTCAATACTGGCTTGTGCACATTTAATTGTGTTCCAATTAAATGTAGCTAAAAAACTTACGATGTTCCTTTCCAGCACTATTAGGGTTGATCTTGTTCGGGTGTTTAAGTTCTTTCCAACTATCGACTTGTTTGCCAATATTTAAGTGGGGAAAGCTTGTGTGTGATTCTTTTTTTAGATCTAAAAACTGGCAAAGCGAATTGAAGCTATCAGGATGGTTGATATTGATACTTAAAAAGTTATCACGGCCAGAAAAGTAATTAAATACGGCTTTCTGGTGCCTTTGATAACAGCCTGCCAAGTGTTGTTCCGAAAAAGGGGAGCTGGTGTTTGATAAGTCAAAGGTCTGTTCAAAGCTACGCTTGAGTACCGGGTTTAAGTAGCCTGTTTTTGGTTGTAGCTGTGGATGCATTTTTTTTAAGAGCATCTGCATCGACGGTACCCAGAGTTCTAAAGCTCTATCTAAATAAACGAATTTTGAATCAGGGAAAAGTGGATCTAACTGTGGGTAGTCACTAAAACAGGGAGCATCCGAGATAACATCGGCTAGTTCAAAAGCGTGTTTGGTGTAAGCGGTATGCGCGACTTTAAAGCCCTGTTCAAGCAAGGCGACACTGATACTTGTTGTGCCTGTGCGAGGTAAGCCGATGATGAAGAGTTTGTTCATAATTCCTTTCTAGCTGGCATTAAAAACTACACTGCTCGTAAGCACTGATAACAATCATAGCGATAACAAAAGGCCCGTTTCGTTTACCTAGTTTGTGGCTAGTTTTAACAGGTTCTATCGGCTACAGGTCTTTCTAGAGCTTCCCAGAGGGCTGCGAAACCCTCTTCCTGACGAACGATGATGTAGGCAAAGCTTTGTAGGTATAGGGTTTCGCTATTATTCTTTTCAAGCGCTGAGTATTGTTTATTTAAATAATTTTTCTCTAACGCTAAGACAGTGCTCTTTTCCATGAAGCTCAAACATTCTTGATTCTAGCTCGGGTAATGAGGCATATTTAGGGACTGACTTGTCTCTTAAATACATGGCACTAATTTTAAGCATTAAGTTGAAGAGTTCTTTAAATTCAGCGAAAACCTGATCAAAGGAAGCGCTTGTTTTGGTGACCTTAATCACTTCGTTTATAAGTTCTTTGGTGGTTCTTTCGCCGTCTATTAGTTTGAATATGCTGGCAATATGCGGTGTTCTTTTGATCACAATCATTTCATTCAATTTTATTGATGGCTCGTTACTTGAAAAACTGACTGATAAAGCATTAAGCCCTTTTGAGGTAATGACACTATGTGAAGGTATTAAATCTACGTCGTCAATATCTGGTAGAGGTTTGTT